>CALIMD010000388.1 GCA_938028645.1 uncultured Alphaproteobacteria bacterium | reverse complement strand
CGAGAAATTTATTCAAAAAGCACCCGAAAAGGTTGTTTTAGAAAACAGAGAGCGGTTATTGAATGCAGAGGATAAAAAATCTAAGTTAGAGTCGGCTAAGTCTAGATTAAATGTCGTTGAAGATTAACAATCTTTTTGAGGTTAGATTATTTTTTTTCAGTCCACAACCCAAGCCCGTTTTTCCTAGCAAAAAGCTCTGCTGCTTTTAAAAAGCGGTTCTTTGAGATAGGAACAGCCCAGCCTGCTTTTGTAATAATAATAGCCAGATCACGACCCTCGATATTGCATTTAACTGATCCTGCTCCGTTTATTTTACATGTAAGTATGACGCCATGGATAGTCTGGGATAGGAACCGTTTTGCTGCAGCGCCACAAAGCCAGGGTAACGAACCCTTCTTGCATTTCTGGCGGGAGTTAGGTGCTTGGATACCTTCCAATTTATAAACAATGCCATTGAGTGAAATAGTGTCTCCACTAATTACATTGAATATTCCTTCAATTTCTTTTGAGTTTGAAATCGATAAATTTGTAAAACAAATTGATGTCAATATTAAAGTAAAAAGAGTTATAATAGGTCGTTGTCCAAGTGAAGGGGACATTTTTTGAATTTTTAAAGTTTTAAAAAAAGTGATAAATACTAATCCAACGAAACCTTTAGAAGAAAAAAGTAACCGTAATTCCAGTAGTTTTAGTTTTGAAACCTTCGGTTTTGCAATTATATTCATCATTGGATTATTAGTGTTACCTTTTTTCTATGATGTGGCATTGTTCAACGGTATTTGGACAGCTGTATGTTCAATAACTCTTGGCGGAGAGGGGTGACGGCCTTTCTATTCGAAAACTGCTGCTTAGTGTTTAAACGCCATAAGAAAGAAATGACTTAATTGATTTCTATTAAAATGGGAGTATGGTCCGAAGCCTTTGGTCTGCCGCGAGGTTTAGGATCAATTCTGCAATCGATACATATGTCTACCGCTTGGGGTGATAGCAAAAAGTGATCTATTCGGATGCCATAATCATTTTGCCAAGCCCCTCCTTGATAATCCCAAAATGTGAACTGATTTGGCTCTGCATGAAAAATTCGGAGTGCGTCGGTATAACCGAGATTTAAAAGCTCTCTAAATTGTCTCTTAGATTCTGGCTGACATAAAGCATCATTAATCCATGGAGTTGGATCATGCACATCGTTATCAGTTGGTATAATATTGAAATCCCCGGCAAGAACGACTGCTTTTTCCTGTTTGAGTAGGGTCTTTGCATGAGTATTTAATTTCTTCATCCATTCTAATTTATACGTAAATTTTTCAGTATTTATTGGGTTTCCATTTGGTAGATAGATGTTGCCAAAAACCACACCATTTATTTCGGCCTGAAGATATCTTCGTTGGGGATCGTCAGGGTATCCGGGAAGGTTATACATAATATTATGTGGTTCAGAAAAAGATAATATGGCAACACCATTATAGGATTTTTGCCCGTTTACTATTATTTTATATCCCAAACCATTAAAATCATCTTTGGGGAATTCTTGATCAACACACTTTATTTCTTGCAATAAAAGGATATCAACAGGATTGTCATTTAGCCAATTTAAAATATTTGGAAGCCTAGCTCGGACTGAATTTACGTTCCAAGTTGCCACTTTCATTTTGGTTTTTCCTGAAGTTGATCAAATAGAAAAAGAAGTGCCGCAGCCGCAGGAAGAAGATGCATTAGGATTTGTTACTTGAAAGTAAGATCCGATGAGTTCCTCAATGTAGTCTAATTTGCCGCCATGAACTAACTCTAGAGAAACCTCATCTACTACTACTTCAATACCATTTTTCTCAAAGACAAGGTCATCATCGTTTTTTTGAGTGTCAAATTTAAATGTATATTGAAAACCAGAACATCCGCCGCCTTCAACAGCTACACGCATAAAGGCATTTTGGGGCTCGCCCTCGTCAATTAGTAATTTGCTTATTTTGGTTGCGGCTGTTTCGGTAAGACCAAAAGGTGCAATCTCTAGATTTTTACCCTCAAGTGAGCTTTCCAGCATAGAATACTCCTCATTATATATTTTGTCTTATTTATATCATATACCGTATAATTTGTTGAATATAATTATTCGTATGTATGTTTGGTAGGAACGATTCTAAATATTCTTTACCGTCGTTGAAAAAAATACGTCGACTATAGCTAAATCTAGGAAGGGTTGGAAGATGATGGAATTTGATAACTGGTCTGTTCCTAATGGTTACGCGCCATATGCCTGTCTCCCAGAGCAAAGTAAGGGACGAGTTCATTCGGAGGACGAGGCTATGGAACGATCTGTTTATCAGAGGGATCGCGATAGAATTCTTCATTCCGGCGCATTTCGCAAATTGAAATACAAGACACAGGTGTTTGTTTATCATGAAGGCGATTACTATCGAACTAGATTGACACATAGTTTAGAGGTTGCCCAAATAGCACGGTCCTTAAGTAGATCCCTTGGCTTAAATGAGGACTTGGCTGAGGCGTTAGCGTTGGCGCACGATTTTGGGCATACTCCTTTTGGCCATGCTGGGGAGGAAGCTTTAGATATTATGATGCAACCATATGGGGGATTTGATCATAATGATCAGACATTGCGTATTATCACGCTTTTGGAGCAACGTTATGCTGATTTTGATGGTCTGAACCTAACATGGGAAACCTTAGAGGGGATATCCAAACATAATGGCCCAGTTTTCCAAGATTATTCCTCTACTATTCAAGAGCTAAATACGCTTTTTGATTTGCAATTGGACCTTCATGGTAGCTTAGAATCTCAGATTGCATCATTGGCTGATGATGTGGCATATAATGCTCATGATCTTAATGATGGACTTCGAGCAGGCTTTTTCTCAGTAGATGATTTATTAGACATTTCGTTAGTATCTACCGACATAAAATTTCTGTTCGAAAAATACCCTAGTATTAGTAACAGCAGGCTGATACATGAGCTGTCGAGGCGCACTGTAAACGTGATGGTAGATGACATTTTAAAAGAAACTCGATCTCGTTTGCGAGACGAAAACCCCACGTCTAGCCAGGATGTGCGGGAGGGAAGACAGCCTATGGCTGCCTTCAGTTCTGTATTAAGAACACAAGTGGATCAATTACGGTCTTTTCTTTTCCAACGTATGTATAGACATTACAAAGTAAACCGAATGGCAAATAAAGCTAAACGCGTAATTACTAGTTTATTCGAACTATTCATGTCGGAGCCAAGTTGCCTACCATCCGAATGGCAACAAGACAGTAGCCATATTAAGAGTGGCTCACAAGCACGCATCGTTGCGGATTATATAGCTGGTATGACCGATCGCTACGCATTGTTGGAATATGAACGATTATTTGATTTAAAGGCAAAAGTATAAATGAATATATATCAAGACGTTGAAAATATGTTGATGGAGGCCTTTAATACGGTACTCGGCCCAAAAGACATTGTTAAAATAGATCAAAATTTGATAAATGTAGAACCACCCAGAGATAAAGGGCATGGCGATGTTGCAACAAATGTCGCAATGGTTTTTGCGAAAAAATTATCAATTAAACCTAGGGATTTAGCGATCAAAATTTGTAACGAACTGGATCGTAATGATAATGTTTCCGTTGCAGAGGTTGCTGGGCCTGGTTTTATCAATATTAAATTGGTTGATGAAGTTTGGTTTGAATCTTTACATTTCATCTTAAAATCTGGGAAAGAATACGGTTCCTCAGCATTGGGCACTGGAAAAAAAATAAATATAGAATATGTGTCTGCAAACCCTACAGGTCCATTACACGCTGCTCATGCTCGTGGAGCAGTCGTAGGCGACGCCCTTGCACGATTACTTAAGAAAACGGGCTAAGAGGTGTGTAAAGAATACTATATTAACGATGCGGGGAGCCAAGTTAATATTTTGGCGCAGTCCACTTTTTTAAGATATCAAGAGGTTTTAGGAGATGACTCTATTGTGATACCTGATGGGCATTATCCTGGCATCTATTTAAAAGACATAGCCTTGCAAATAGTTGAAAAAGATGGTGATAAATGGTTATCAAAGAGCGTCGAAGAAACATTAGATGCCTTTAAAAAGTATTCAGTTCAAATGATGATGGAGAAAGTGAAAACTGACTTAAATAGCTTAGGGATTGAAATGGATATCTTTTCCTCCGAACAGTCATTAATTCAGTCTGGAGGAGTTGATAGTGTGATAGACATGCTCGAGGAAAGAGAACTACTTTATGAAGGGGTCTTAGATCCACCGAAAGGAAAACAATCCGAAAACTGGATAGCAAGACCGCAAAGATTATTTAAATCGACGTTATTTGGCGATGATGTAGACAGAGCCATACAAAAGACAGATGGTAGTTGGACTTATTTTGCTTCTGACATAGCATATCATTATGATAAATATAAGCGCGGTTTTACCGAGATGATAGATATCTGGGGAGCAGATCATGGCGGGTACGTTAAGCGTATGGAGTCAGCGGTTAATGCTGTGACGCTTGATAAAGCAAAACTCAATGTAAAAATCTGTCAAATAGTCCATATGCTTAGGGATGGAAAACCAGTAAGAATGTCAAAAAGATCTGGGGATTTTGTAACGATTGAGGATGTTGTTACAGCCGTTGGAAAAGATGTCATCCGGTTTATTATGCTCACTAGAAAAAATGATCAGGTTTTAGAATTTGATTTTGATAAAGTTGTGGAACAGAGTCGAGATAACCCAGTTTTTTACGTACAATATGCACACGCTCGTTGCTGTTCTGTATTAAGAAATGCCGATATTAGGGGTACTGGTGGCAGTTTCGAGAAAAGTAACTTCTGTGGTAATAGTTTATCACTTCTCAAGGACGAAAACGAGCTTAATGTTATAAAGATATTAACAAATTGGCCAAGAATAATTCAAGGAGCAGCGAAAGCCCATGAGCCGCATCGAATAGCGTTTTATTTATCTGATTTAGCGGCAGCTTTTCACTCACTTTGGAACAAGGGAAAGGAAGATGAAAAATTACGATTTATAGTTGAGAATAACCAAGAGTTGTCTCACGCGCGACTTTCATTAATCAAAGCGATCTCAATAGTTATTGCTGCAGGGTTAGAAGTCATAGGCATCGAGGCTGCAGAGGAATTAAGGTCGTGAAAGCCCCTTCGAACGCACCCTCGAGTCCCCCGATCTTGAAAGGAAATGAGCGGCCAGGACCACCTCCGTTATTGTCAGAAAAACAGCTACGTTCGGGGCCAGGTTTTTCAGTCTTTATTGGATTATTTGCTGTTGTAGCATTTTGTTTAATCGTTTGGTTCGGCATTTATAAAGATAATATTATAAACAATTCTAATCAATTGCCCGTTGTGGAGGCCAATGACAACCCGATTCGAGTTAGACCCATTGAACCTGGAGGAATGAAGGTTCCCCATCAAGATAAATTAATCTTAAAAGAACTTGTAGATGGCGAGAAACAATCAAGCATAGAACTTCTTTTGCCGAAACCTGAAGTTCCATTGAGTTTTAATAAGAAATCTATGGAAAATGGTAAGGCCGTCATAAAAAGCAATACCGTTCAGTCATTAGAAAAAAGTGCACCTTCCACTAAGCAGGGGGTGCCGGAAAAAGTTAGTGAGCCGGTTAATTCGGAAAAAAAACAAAAAGATAATAATGAATTAAAGAAAGAAAAAACCGGCAGTGGTAATAGGAAAAAATCAGCAATCGGGACATCAGAATCTAAATACAGAATTCAGCTCGC
>CALIMD010000387.1 GCA_938028645.1 uncultured Alphaproteobacteria bacterium | reverse complement strand
ATTGCCCCTAACCGTTCAACTATGTCTAACCGGATCACCTGGGAACTGAAATCCATAAAACCAAGCACATGATAAAAGCTTTCTTTAATTTTGACATTTTTAGGAATTGAGACGCGCCCTGGTGTAGGAAGTTCCAGTAATGATTTGTCCTCTTTAAAAACCCTCCACAAAATTGCAAGAAACGTTGCCTGTTTTGGCTTTAGTAATTCTGGAACAAAAACAGTATAAATACCAAAACGCAGACCTGATTTTGACAAGTTTCTCTTATCACTATCATTCAGTGTTTTAATCAAATCGTTTAACGATGATCGAGGTGCGTTACCAAGACGTTCGATAATCTGAAAAACTATTCCTGCCGCTGCCCCTTTGTAACTTGCGTTTTTAAGTCTTATCAAAGATGGTATAACGCTCAACATATAGGCTGACAACCAATCGTGAAGTCGTCTGGTCAACATCCTACATTCTTCATTCTCAACCAATTCAGATACATCCAAATTAATTATGGGCGTTAACGGATCTCTTCCTTGTTGAATGGCAGCCAATTTAAATTCATACCAAAATATATGACCCAAATCATTGATAGAAAAATTATCGTCTTTTTCTTTAACAATTTTGTTAACCCGGCGTGTTAATTCATGAGGAAGGGTTTTTCGTACCGCTGCAAGAACCGGCTTAGAATTATTTTTATCAGAGATATGAGCTATAAAATTAAGCCCCTGTAACGTGCCAACTTTGTGGCCTTCTACCTTAACATCACCATTTAAAGATACTGCAGCAAGCAAGTCCTCACTATCTCGCATCTTTTGAAATAGAACCGCGGCTCTCCTATCAACAAAACGCTGAGTAAGTTTTTCGTGCAAGGCGTCAGACAACCGGTCTTCTATCGATCTGGCTATTTGTCTCCAATTGACTGGGTCCACAATCCAATCACTCTTATTTGTTATAAATGTCCATGTTCTGATATGAGCAATCCTTCCCAATAGAGTGTCGATGTCCCCCTCTACTTTATCGAACCGAGACATCTGATTATTCACCCAATCAGTTGGCAAATGACCCTCTTTGTCTGACAAGTGGAAATAAATATCGGTTAGTAATTGACTGTGAGCCCCTGTAAGTGTTTTTCTGAAATCCGGTATTTGACATACATCCCATAAAAGACGGACCTCGTGAGGAGAATTAACACGATTAATGATCTCCGGATTTCTGGTAATGGACGCCAATGCAATATGGTCACCGCTGTCTCTCTTTCTTAAAAAAAATGGGTGAGGAGGTGGCACCTCGAGGCTCTTTTTTAGATTGCCTATGTTATCAAATGAAAGGTCTCTATTTCGCCAAAATATACCGCGTACAGGCTCGAATCTATGTTCCTCAATTGCACTGATAGTCTCTTCCTCAAACCCAGGACAATTGCCTGTCACGCCGAATGTACCATCGTTCATATATCGACCCGCACGCCCGGCAATCTGCGCCAGTTCCTGTGCCGATAGATACCTTGGAATACGTCCGTCAAACTTTGAGTTATCAGCAAACGCCACGTGGTTAATATTCATATTAAGCCCCATACCGATTGCGTCTGTTGCTATCAGATAATCAACCTCGCCATTTTGATAGAGCTCAACTTGGGCATTTCGCGTTCTAGGCGATAGTGCCCCAAGAACCACAGCCGTTCCACCTTTTTGTTGCCTCACTAGCTCCGCCAAACCATACACGTCCTGCGCTGAAAATACGACTATTGCTGAACGTCTGGGAAGTCGTGTGATTTTTTTCGACCCTGAATATGTAAGTTTTGAGAGTCTAGGTCGTGCAATGAATTCAGCCTCTGGGATAACCTTTTTCAATAAAGGTTTAATGGTTAAAGCACCCAGAAACATGGTCTCCTTAGAACCACGCGCCCTTAATAATTTTTCAGTAAAAATATGACCTCTCTCGTAGTCCGAAGCTAACTGTATTTCATCAATTGCCAAAAACTCAACTTCTTTATCCCTTGGCATAGCTTCCACCGTACACATGAAATACCTGGCTCGGACGGGAATAATTTTTTCTTCGCCTGTTATTAGTGCGACATGGTTAGCACCTATCTTCGCAGTTACTTTCTCATAGTTTTCACGAGCTAAAAGACGTAATGGGAAACCAATCATACCCGTTGCATGAGCTAGCATTCTCTCAATAGCCAAATGCGTCTTGCCAGTATTTGTTGGCCCCAATACCGCAGACAGATGAGAACCGTTTCCAATAGTCATTTTGGGATCTTACCGATTATTTTCATCTGATAAATACATAAAAGACTTGCACTATGCTAGGTTATTACACATATGAACAGTGGATTGCGAGGCTGATCAAATAAATTATTGTTATGAATAGATTACAGGGAAACTAGAATATGAGTGCCAATAAACGTTCCTTCCAAGCGGAAGTAAGTAAGCTTCTTAATATCGTCGCTCATTCACTGTATAGTGAACGCGAGGTGTTTTTGCGAGAATTAATCTCGAATGCAGCTGATGCTTGCGACAAACTTAGATACCTGGCCCTGACGGACGAAAAACTGGTTTCTGGCGATAATGAATTCAAGGTAAAAATAGCTACGAATAAGAAAGCAAAAACACTACTTATTTCGGACAATGGTATCGGAATGAACGAAGCCGACCTTGATGATAATCTTGGTACTATTGCGAGATCCGGCACAGGCGCATTTGTCGAAAACCTTTCCGGTGACGAAAAGCAGGATGTCGGCCTGATAGGACAGTTTGGAGTTGGTTTTTACTCTGCCTTTATGGTCGCAGAAAAAGTTGAGGTGCTAACAAAAAAAGCAGGTGAAAAACAAGCGTGGCTTTGGAGTTCTGATGGTCTTGGTGAGTATACAATAGAAAAGGCTGAAAAAGCCGAGCGAGGCTCGCAGGTGACCTTGTATCTCAAAAAGGATGCATCAGAGTATTTAGAAGATTTGCGGCTTCGCACGGTGGTTAAATCCTATTCCGATCACATAGCGCTCCCTATCCTTCTTGAGGGAGAAAAAGGGGAAGAAGAAGCTATCAACGAAGCATCAGCGCTATGGACACGAGCAAAGAAGGATATCAAAAAAGAGCAATATTCAGAATTCTACAAACAAGTTAGTAGTAGTTATGACGAACCTTGGATGACAACGCATTGGAAGGCGGAAGGCCGTTTTGAATATAGTGCTTTATTATTCACTCCATCCAATCGTCCATTTGACCTCTTCCATCCCGATAGAAAAAACCGTGTCAAACTCTATGTAAAACGCGTATTCATTACAGACGACTGCGAAGGTCTAATTCCCGATTATCTGAGATTCGTAAAAGGAATCATAGACTGCGAAGATCT
>CALIMD010000386.1 GCA_938028645.1 uncultured Alphaproteobacteria bacterium | reverse complement strand
TACCCAGCAAACAAGTTTATATCTAAAACTTGGTTCCACTCCTCGTCCTTCATCCTCACCAGCAAGTTATCACGGACAACGCCGGCATTATTAATCACGATATCAACGCCTTCAGTCGAGATATCACCGATTTGTGTAACTAATGAGTTAATGGAACTCTTATCACTTAAGTCCGCCGCAATAGGATGCGCACGATCAGATAATTCATGAGCTAATTCATCTAGAGAGCCTTTTCTAGTCCCAGATAAGATCACTTCTGCTCCTTGAGAATGAAGAGCCCGTGCAATAGCCGAACCTATTCCACCAGTAGCCCCTGTAATCAAAGCTGTTTTGCCATCAAGATTGAACATATTTACTCCCCCGACTCTATTTTTATCAAAAACTCGTCTATTTCGTCCCACTCAGCTATAGATAATGATATTAATTTTTTATCTATTCTTTTATTCAAACCCGATAATATTTTCCCGGCACCTATTTCTACTACAGATAATACGTTTTGTTTCGATAACCATAACACCGTTTCACGCCACCGGACTAGGCTAGTGACCTGTTCTACAAGTGATTTTCGAATTTCTGATGGATTTCCACTCCCAACCAAAGCGGAGACATTTGCTACCAATGGAACATCAGGACTATTTATAACAGTTGCTTCCAATGCAGTAGCCATAACTTCCGCAGCCGGTTTCATCATGGAGCAATGGAAAGGTGCACTCACAGGTAAAGAGATTGCTTTCCTAACTCCAAAATCTGAAGACATAGCAATCGCTTCATCAACTGCCTTTACTTCACCACTGATCACAAGCTGCCCAGGCGCGTTATCATTAGCAATTTCACATATTCCTATTTTACTTGCTTCATTAACAAGCTTGACCACTACATCCATATCTGCTCCTAACAATGCCGCCATTGCGCCGTTTCCAACCGGAACTGCTGCCTGCATTGATTCCCCTCTTAACCGCAGTAATTTGGCAGTGTCGCTCAAAGAGATAGAGTTTGTAGCAGCGAGGGCTGAATATTCACCAAGTGAATGTCCTGCAACATAATCGACTAGCTCATTAATTTTTTTTCGCGTTTCGGCCTCTATTACTCTTATAACGGCCAGACTATTCGCCATAAGCGCTGGTTGTGCATTTTTAGTTAGAATTAATTCTTCTTCAGGACCTTCACACATGAGTTTAAAAAGTGACGCTCCAAGAGCGTCATCTACTTCCTGAAAGACTTCCTTCGCCGCGGGATGCCGCTCAGCTAGTTTTTTTCCCATGCCCACATATTGGGAGCCCTGTCCAGGAAAAACCATAGCTCTATGTGTATTTTTAAATTCCATATTTTTTCCTTCAATTAGCCACCTATTTTCAAACTAGCAGACTCAGCTATCTGGCATCTGTCAAGACCACCAGATTTCCAAAAAATAAGTTTATTAGAAATTTTCTCAACACTTCCTTGCTTAAGGTTCAATTTCCTGTATATTCCCGCTTCCTTATCCTAAACATACGATGTTTAGACTAGGGTAGAAATGATTAATTCTTCAACTCCTTGCCGGTAGCCCCGGCTTGGAATCGCTCAGGCGGTTTCCGATGAGCCATAAGGAGCCAAAATGACTTGTTACGAATGCGTTTACATAGCGCGTCAAGAGCTTACTACTGCGCAGACTGATCAACTCTCTGACGAGCTTTCAGCAATAGTCACTAATAATTCAGGAAAAGTGAAAAGCCGGGAATATTGGGGACTCAAGAACCTAGCCTATAAAATCAGAAAAAACCGGAAGGGACATTACACAATGTTCCATATCGAAGCATCATCCGCCACCATGACAGAGCTAGAACGAAACATGGGGTTGAATGAAGATATTTTGCGCCATCTCACAATTAAATTAGACCAGTTCCCAGAAGGGCAGTCTGTGATGATGCATGCAAAATCCGATAGAGGTGAAAAAGGCAAAAGATCTGATAAATTCGAAGATCGTAATTCGAACGACGACTTCGACAACCTAGATCGACCTTTGGGGAACGAGCCAATTGAAAGCCTAGTTCCGGATCAAATAAGTGAATAAGGAGTTAAGACATTGACAACACTTTCGATATCTCGACCCGCGGTTCGCCGCCCTTTTACACGGCGAAAAAAATCATGTCCTTTTGCCAGTAAAGGAGCGCCAGAGATAGACTATAAAGACGTAAAACTACTCCAGAGGTTCATATCAGAACGTGGGAAGATCGTGCCTAGTCGAATAACAGCCGTCTCGGCTAAAAAGCAAAGGGAGCTGTCAAAGGCGATAAAAAGAGCTCGGTTCCTTGCTTTGCTTCCATATCTATTGACGTAGTAATCTTTCTTTAGATAGGTAGTAGATATAGCAGGCGATGCATCATGAGAAACAATCTACTCTTAGCTGTGGGAACAGGTCTTCTGAGTGCCATGTTGCTGATGATAGCTGCTTCAGGATCGCTAACGATAACAATCCTAGCATATCTTACACCGCTACCATTATTGATTTTAGGGTTAAGTGGGAAAAATTATTTTGCAGGAGTAGCTGGCGCACTAGGAGCCTTACTACTATTCGCCATGACAACACCAATAGTTGCGATGGTTTATTTTATTCTTGTGGTCCTACCTGTAACACTATTTTGCGACAGTGCAAGTCAAATGCAGAGCCACGCGAGCCACCATGGCACGCAAGCGGGCCTATCATCCGCCTCCGTAGGCCGTCTTTGTGCTCAAATATCTGCTACTCCAGTACTTCTGTTAACGATGTTATTTTTATATTTTTGGTTTCAACAAAACGAAAACACACAAGCTGTACTTTCCAAAACAGCAGAATCAATCATGGTCACGTACCAAAACGCCCTGATAGAGAAAAATATCGCTATAAGCCCCGAGGTTGGCAAGCAACTTGTATTGATAAAAAATACATTAGTAAACACAGCTCCCGCACTAATAGGCATTTTCTGGATGACTCTATTTTTGATAAATGCGATGATAGCTCGACATGTTTTAAAACGGTTCACGCAAACCTCTCCCGTTACGTTCAAGTTGAGTCAAATAGGACTCCCACATTGGGTGATAATAACGTTCATAAGCAGCGGTTTGATAGCCGCGGTGGCAGATGGCGAACTTGGTTTGTACACTATAAACTTGGCTGCGATAATAGCCTTTCCTATATTACTATCAGGACTCGGGGTAATCCATTTAGCGACCGAAAAAATTGGTTACAAAAAAACTATTCTATTTTCAGTATATACAATAATATTAATAAGTCGGTGGGCCGCGTTAATGTTAGTTTTTATAGGAATGATAGACCATTTCATGAAAATTAAAGCAAAAATAGAGAGTCGTGCGACCAAACTATAAGATAAAAATAGGTGTAAACGTAATTATTTTATTAGATAAAACTATTGGTACCAACGGAGCAAAATAATGGAAGTAATACTGCTGGAAAGAATAGAAAAACTAGGGCAAATGGGAGACGTTGTAAAAGTAAAGCCCGGATTTGCAAGAAATTTTTTGCTTCCTAAAAGTAAAGCACTGCGAAAAACAAAACAAAATCTAGAACATTTTGAAAAACAAAAAGCACAACTTGAGGCCGACAATCTAACTCATAAAAAGGAAGCATCTGAGGTTGGGACAAAACTGGATGGTCTATCGGTTACAATAATCCGGGCAGCTGGAGAAAGTGGTCAACTTTATGGATCTGTTACAAGCCGTGACATAGCAGAGGCCGTCTCAAAGAAGGGTGTTAAAATTGCTAAGCATCAAGTTACTCTCGATAGAGCTCTAAAAACACTTGGATTGGAGCCTATTCGGGTCACACTGCACCCAGAAGTTTCTGTTGATATTGTCGCTAACATTGCTAGAACTGACGAAGAAGCGAAACAACAACTTAAGCTTGGGCGAGCTGTAATCACTTCGGAAGAAAGTGTTACAGAATCTTCCCCTGCCTCAGAAGGTTCGAATTAAACTGCAGTAATTAGAGACAGGTAAAAAGTAACGACATTCTTTTATAAATTTGATTATTTTTTATCCCCGTTATTAACGCTATCCACAACTCGTAAGATACTGTTTTGGCTTGCGTTGTTGATTACTTGTTAGTCTTTTTTCCATGTGGATTATTGCGTAATCTGCTAAGATGATCTTTATGACTATTGATGATCAAAATTCAAATGTAACGCCATTAGATGTTGGTGGGCCTATAGCAGAAACATATAGGGAGGCCCCCGGGAACATTGAAGCTGAGCAAGGTCTACTTGGAGCCATCCTTGTTAACAACCGGGCCTTTGAAAAAGTAGGAGACTTTTTATCAGGACAGCACTTTTTAGACCCTGTGCATGGGCGAATTTTTGAAGCATGCAGACGACTTATAGAACGCGGACAACTAGCTAACCCAATCACCCTTAAATCGCTTTTTGATCAAGACGACTCACTCAAGAATGTAGGAGGGGCGCAGTATCTAGTAACCTTAGCTGCATCATTGGTTACAGTTATAAATGCCGATGACTATGGTATCACAATAAAGGATGCTTTCCTGAGAAGGGAATTGATTGAACTCGGCGAACAGGTAGTTAATGAAGCATACTCTCACACATTAGAATTACCCGCGGCTCAGCAAATTGAGATTGCGGAGGGAAAGCTATTCTCTCTTGCGGAAACCGATAATATTGAGGGAGGTCTTCAAGGCTTTAACACTGCCTTAATTGAATCGATTCGCATGGCAGAAGCGGCTTACAAACGAGACGGCGGATTGGCGGGTGTAGCCAGTAGATTCCATGACCTTGATAGGCAACTTGGTGGCTTTCATCCCTCCGATTTACTTATATTGGCCGGGCGGCCCGCGATGGGGAAAACTGCCCTAGCTACAAACATCGCCTTTAATGTTGCAAAACATAATGACACCAATGGTTCGGACGAGAAAGCTTGTGTGGCTTTTTTTTCTCTAGAGATGTCGGCCGAACAATTAGCCACAAGAATTTTATCAGAAACCACTAATATCTCGTCTGAGAAGATTCGCCGTGGCGAACTATCCAGTAATGACTTCCAGAAACTAGTGCAATCGAGCCAAGATATCGAATCAGCTCTTCTTTTTATCGATGACACTCCAGCTATAACTGTCTCAGCCCTTAGAACTCGAGCACGGCGCTTAAAGCGACAAAACGGCCTTTCTCTCATAATTGTCGATTACCTTCAGCTTATGAGACCCTCTATTAATGATAAAGCCGATAACAGAGTTCAAGAAGTGTCGATGATTACACAAGGCCTTAAGGCTATAGCAAAAGAACTGGATGTTCCTGTTCTAGCATTATCACAGCTCTCCAGAGCTGTTGAACAACGAGAAGATAAAAGGCCGGTTCTTGCAGACCTAAGAGAATCCGGCTCTATCGAACAGGATGCGGATGTAGTTATGTTTGTATTCAGAGAGGAATATTATTTGGACAAAGCCGAACCTGTTCAGCGTCCCGAAGAAGGAAACGAACGCTATCATGAACGACATGATAAATGGATGGACCTTCGTAATAAGGCACATGGAAAGGCAGAAGTGATTATTGGAAAGCAACGTCACGGACCAACCGGAACTGTTACCATGCATTTTGATGGAGCGACAACGCGGTTCTCTGACTTTATCCCTGAAGAACGACTACCAGATCGCCATCAGTAATGATGCCCTCAGCAGATAATCATAAAATTTCTAACTCCTTTTTAGAAATTAATATTGATTCGATTATTCATAATTATCAATTGATAAATAATAAAGTCGGAAATACTGAATGTGCGGCCGTTTTAAAAGCAGATGCTTACGGAATGGGAGCATCTGTGATCGCCAAAGCACTAGATAGAGCAGGATGCTCGACTTTTTTTGTAGCTACTATAGATGAGGGCATAGAGTTACGAACTTGCTTTAGTAAGACTGAGAACAAGATAGCAGTATTAAGCGGCTTTCTGGAAGGATCAGAAGATATCTTCTATAATAATAAATTAACACCTGTTTTAAATGATATAGAACAAATTAAAAAATGGGACCTTTATAATAAACAAAAAAAGATATCTGCACCAAGCATACTCCACATAGATACAGGAATGAATAGACTTGGCCTAACTGTTAGCGAATTTTATGATATAATAAGGAGGCCGACTGTATTAAAAGAACTTCACGTTGGGTGGATCATGACACATTTGGCCTGCGGTGACCAACCTCACAACATAATGAATAAGAAACAACTATCTGTTTTTTTAAACGCAAAAAAAAAATTCCCTAACGTGAAAGCCAGTCTCGCTAATTCGGCTGGAGTTTTTCTTGGGAAATCTTATCACTTAGATATGGTACGACCAGGAATAGCGCTATATGGGAGTGGCTTTGGTTCCATTCCTTCAAACCCATTAAAACAAGTTATTAAGTTGTATAGTCGTATTTTACAGATCCGAACTTTAAGTCGCGGAGCTTCAGTTGGCTATGGTGCTTCATATCGAGTTTCAGAAGCAACACGAGTGGCGACGGTAGGACTTGGATACGCAGATGGATACCTGCGTTCTTTATCTAACTGTTCATGGGTATTTTTCAATGGCGTTAAACTTCCCGTTATTGGGCGAATATCAATGGATTATATAACAGTAGATATAACTAAAATCGCGAGTGAAAAGATAAAAACAGGTGATTTTATAGAAATTATTGGTGATAAATTTACCTTGGACGATTTGGCTACTGTTGCTAATACGGTACCCCATGAGCTTCTAACTCGCTTGGGAACGAGACACCATCGAATTTACCGCAACACAGATAATGTTTCTAAATAAACGGTAGTAAGGTCGATAGATTCATGAACTTTTTTGGAATAATAGGACGCAGCACCATCAATTTCTTTCAGATCGTTGGGCGTATTTCGATCTTCACGTATAAAGCTGTATCAAGCTGCGCACTCCCACCATATTATTTTAAAATATTTTTGAAACAAATTGTGGAAATTGGATATTATTCATTACCGGTTGTGGGCCTGACTACTCTTTTTTCTGGTATGGTTTTAGCATTGCAAAGTCACACGGGTTTCACCCGATTTTCGGCAGAAGGCGCTGTTGCCACAGTTGTGGCCCTTTCCTTAACGAGGGAATTAGGTCCAGTTTTAGCGGGTTTAATGGTATCAGGCCGAATAGGCGCGTCGATCGCAGCAGAAATAAGTACAATGCGAGTAACCGAACAAATAGACGCACTCAAAACACTAGCGACCGACCCGTTCAAATATTTAATCGCCCCTAGAATAGTGGCAAGTATTTTATGCCTACCCGCTTTGGTATTAGTGGGCGATTTGATTGGTATTTATGGCGGATATCTAGTTGGCGTCCACAAACTTGGCTTTAATTCTACTATTTATTTAGACCAAACTACACTATATCTGCAACCTATAGATATAATCTCGGGACTAGTCAAAGCAGCTGTATTTGGATTTTTAATAGCTTTGATGGGATGTTATCATGGTTACTACTCTGGCCGTGGGGCTCAGGGGGTAGGTACTGCAACTACCAATGCCGTCGTATCGAGTTCAATCCTCATTCTAATTACCAATTATATATTAACAGAGCTATTCTTTGTCTAATTCTAAAGAAACTCCACGCCTTAAGGTAACAGACCTCAAAAAATCATTTGGTAGTAAAGTGATTCTGCATAATGTTAGCTTTCAACTCTCAAAAGGTTCATCCCTTGTCATCATTGGCGGGTCTGGCAGCGGAAAATCGGTGCTTGTAAAGTGCATATCTGGATTATATGCATTAGATCAAGGTCAAATTGAGGTTGATGGGAAAGTTTTGACCTCTGGTCGAAACCGTATCGATGCAATGCAACAGAGGAACTTTGGTTTCATGTTTCAAAATGCAGCATTGTTTGACTCTATGAATATTCTAGAGAATGTGGCCTTTGGAGCTAAACATGCACTCAAAATGAATCACAAGGAAGCTAGAGATCTAGCGCTCGA
>CALIMD010000385.1 GCA_938028645.1 uncultured Alphaproteobacteria bacterium | reverse complement strand
TATTGAGGAGCTAGGACTTCATATTGATGCGGGAATGCCACAGCCGGGTCATGACACGACTATGGTTCAAATGAGCTTCGTTTTAGAAGACACCAATTCCGAAAATGGATGCACACATGTAGTTCCAGGGTCGCATCTTCTAGGTGAATATAGTGACCGTAGTTATCAAAACCCCATGCCGATCCCAGGTAGGGCCGGTGATCTATTAATTTGGGATGCGCGGCTATGGCATGGTAGTAAAAAGAATAATACCGACAACACACGTTGGTGTATTATTGCAACATTTCAAAGGTGGTGGATTAAACAATCATTTGATATGCCGAGAGCGTTACCAGAGAATATTTATGTGAAGCTGACCGACAAACAAAAAGCTTTAATTGGGTATTGTACAATACCGCCATTAGATGAAAAAGAACGTCGAACAAGAGCCATAAAATATTCTGATTTATCCGAATCGACAGAGGGACTTTGGACAAAATCATAAATAGAAAAAATAGTAAGATAAGAAAGGAGCTCTAATTTGGAACGAGTAATGGCTCTTACGAAAGAGCTGTGTGAGATCAAGTCCGGCATAGTATGCGAAGAAAATGAAGCATTATTTCGCAGAATAAACCAAGAAATACCTTTGGACATATTTAGATACAACTCGGGAGAAGAACATAATGGTTGGATAATCCCAGATAAATGGAAGGTGAAAGAAGCCAAAGTCTTTTTTGATGGCGACCTAATTTACGATGGTACAATTAATGCCTTGGGCGTGGCCCAATATTCGGAGAGCTTTGAAGGTGAGGTGGATTTAGACACCTTAAAGGAACATATCTTTTCAATACCATCATTACCAGATGCTCATGTGTTTCATTGCAATTGGCTTTACAGGCCATGGGAAAGGAACTGGGGACTATGTCCACCACATCGACTAGTTGAATCACTTAAGCCCGGTAAGTACAAGGTGAGCCTTAAAACTATTTTTGAATCTGGGGAAATGTTGGTTGGACACCATCACATTAAAGGCAAATCTGATAGCACGATAGTCTTCCAATCTAATACTTGCCACCCACACATGGCTAATGATGGATTTGCAGGAACAGCAGTGATGATCCGTTTTTTCCAGTGGTTAGCTGCACGAGATAACTATTATAGCTACCGGTTGGTTCTATGCCCAGAACACCTTGGAACCATTTTTTATCTAAGAGACCATACGCCAGAAGAGATGAATTTATATCTTGCGGGTGTTTTTGGTGAAATGATGGGAACGGAAGGCGATATTGTAATAGCCAGCAGTTTTGGGGGTGACGAACTAATAGATAGAGCATTCAGACATGTAGCTGCACATTCCACCCCGAATCATAGGTTTTTAGGTTTTCGTGAAAGCGTTGGCAATGATGAAACAGTCTGGGAAGCTCCAGGGTATGAGGTCCCATTTGTGCAGGTAAACCGCTTCGCAACACACTCGCAGCCATTTTGGGGGTATCACACAAATTACGATAATGTTGATATAATTCAGCCACAACTTCTGGAAGAATTTTTAAAACTATTTAAAGATGTCGTTAAACTTTTAGAAAATAATGTTGTTATGCAGCGAAAATTTGATGGGTTGATTGCATTATCAAACCCTAAATATGATATTTATATGGAAAGATTTGATCCAAGCAAATCAATAGTTGGTGATAGCTCATTCAGTAATAAATGGGGACTACTTCAGGACTCAATCGTTCGGTATTTTGATGGCAATATGAATATTTTAGATATATCGGAAAAACATGATTTGAGTTTTTTTGAAGTCCGAGAATACGTACAAAAGTTCGTAGAAAAAGATCTAGTCAATATCGTTTTAGATGAGATTCCGAGAAGATCCACAAAGCGGGTTAATTAGCAACAATGTGAGTGGAACCAATGTATAAGACAATTTTTTTTGGAGATTCCTTTACAAATTGTAATGGCTTACCACATTCAGAAACATGGCCAACCATCGTCCGTGATACGTTAAACAAACAATTTGGGAGTAGAGTAAATTTAAAATTTGAGACCAGTGTTGCCACCCAGGAAAATACTCGTGGCGCTTTAGAGAGATTACAAAGAGATATTTTGTTCGCCGAGCCAAATATTCTGACCGTTCAATACGGCACTAATGATTCGACCCATCTGATAAGTAATAAAGGGGCTCCTTTAGTCTCACAAGATGCGTTTCGGTTCAACCTTTTAGAATTAGTAAATAAGTGTAGATTATTTAATATTCAAAGATTGATTTTTATAACTAACCACCCTGTGGCTCTGGACAGATACGATATAAACGGCTTAACACCTGATGAAAACACCCAATTCTATGATGAAATTATTAGAGAGGTCGCATCTACCTCGGCCTGTCATCTAGCCGATGTTCGCAAGGCTATGGAAAATTATAAACCTGATGAGCTATGCCTGGATGACCAAATTCATGTTAATGAGTTTGGGGCAAAGGTTTATGCTGAAACAATCGCTCCTGTAATTTCCAAGGCGTTAGAAGGTCTCATTGATCTTGAGAATCAACAACTACAGGTTTCCATCAAATGATAAAAATAGGATTGATTGGCGCAGGCAAAATAGCTGAAACTTTCCACCTTCCCGCATGGGCACAAGTGGTTGGAGCGAAGGTAGTAGCGCTCGCTGATCCCAGAATAAATGTAGCTAAAAAACTGGGGCGAGAGTATGGAGTGTGTAATATTTTTAGCACTATTGACAATATGTTGAACTCTATCAAACTCGATGCTGTCGATATTTGCTCGCCTCATATATTTCATGCTGACCATGCGATTAGATCGCTAGAATCCGGACTTCATTGCATTATTGAAAAGCCTTTTACTACTGATAAAAAAAATGCACTAAAAATAGCTTCAGAGGCTGAAAAACGTGGCCTAATTGTTATGTGTGCTCAACATCAGAGATTCAGGCCGGAGAGTATATTACTAAAATCAAAAATCGATGCTGGAGAATTTGGCGAAATTTATCATGTAAACGTTGAAGCGATGGCGAGTAGAGGCATACCAGTTCAAGTAGCCAATTCATTCACAGATAAACGTTTATCAGGAGGAGGACCACTTATTGATCAAGGGTCCCATGCTATTGATATAGCTTGGTGGTTGATGGGCTGCCCCTCCCCCTCATCTGCCTTTGCCGTCATGCATGATGGCACAGCACCAAAAATGGGAACCACCAAAAATGGAGCTGAGTGGACTGTCTATAATATTGAAGATTTTGCAACTGGGATTATTCGGTTCAAAGATAATAAATCAATAACAATTCGAACATCTTATTTTTCAAATTGCGCAAAAGATATCTTCTCCTGCGAAATACTTGGTACTAAAGGGGGAATTACTTGGCCAGACACCATTATCACCAAACCTTATGGAAATAATGTTAGGAGAAAAAAATTAAAGGTTGAAAACTCATCTTTAGCGAGTGTCGCTGAGTTGAGCCATTTCACTTCTCTGATCAAAGGCACCGACCAGGCTATTGTTCCATTGCAGCAGTCGGTAGAACTTATAAAAATGATTGATGGATTATATGAGTCAGCAACCACAGAGCAGATATTCCATTTTTAAAACTAAACTTTAACTAAATTATTTATAAAATCTAAAATTCTTCCTTACTTGAACATCAAGAGAGCCGTATTTGATAAACAATTGTAAAAGCCTACCCGTTTATAAATTTTGCTAACGTTTACCCAAAGCAAGCTTGTATGCCTCTTGTCGTTTACGAAGCAATAGCATAGCTAAAGCGCCTATAATGGGTCCCGGCACAAGGAATAAAAACGCCCACTGGAAACTGCCTAACCACTCCGCAAAAATTGGAACGAGCCAGATAGTTATCACTGTAATCCCAAAACCAAGAGCCATTTGCGCTGTAAGTGCTGTCCCAACGAGATGAGGATCCGATAATTCTGTCACTGCAGCTGAAAATTGACCGCTATCAGCAATGATCGTCATACCCCAAAGCAATGCTATAACAGCAAAAATTACGGGAGGTCCATCGACAAGGAATCCAATTAAAAATGCACAGGTTCCCGAAATGATCATGAGTATCGCCGTAGTGTAACATCGACCAAAAATATCAGATAATAGCCCACCGGCGATGCATCCTATCGCTCCAACCGCGACCACAAAAAAACAAAAGTATTCTGGCGTTCCAAATGGAAAATTCACAAAATGTTGTTGTGAAAACTGTGCAAACATCAATATCCAGGCCCACATCGCGTAAAGTTCCCACATGTGCCCAGCATAACCTATATTGACTAATGTTAATGGTTTATTTCGAATTATCAGCATAATTTGACTAGGGTCAAAGCGAGCTCGGGCAAAGAAAAATGGCCCCTCAGAAATAAATAAAAAGAATATTATACTAGATATGAACGTAATAAGGGAACTTGACCAGATGACAAGTAACCAATCAGTGTCAAGAGTGAGAGCACGAAATAGGTGTGGCATGGAACAGCCTATCGTAAGTGCCCCAATAATAATTCCCATGGCGATGCCCCGGCCTTTTTCAAACCACGTTGCGATGAGTTTCACAACCGGGGGATAGACACCTGATAATGCAACTCCAGTACAAAACCTCAACGCTATTATCCCGTAAGGCGTTTCTATCCAAATCAATAGTAGATTTGTTATTGATGCAAGGGCACACGACAGACCTATAAGAATAGGTAACGGAGCAGTATCCGCTATATTAAAAAATGCTATTAATAATGCTCCAACTACAAAACCGACTTGAACCGAATTTGTTAACCAAACCTGCTGACTTGCTCCAAGCTCTGAACGTAACGTTAACTCCAAGAGAATAACTGTACCAGAAAACCATGTCGACATCGCACCGACAAGACAGATACTGATAAGCGCAAGGGGGAAAAATGGATTAGTTTTTTGTGACTGGGAAAACATGGAGATATATGCCAAACTCAGTAATAGAGGTTTCACAAGTAATTTAATCTAACACGCATTCAATAATAATTCAGAAGTGAATTTGAAAAAGCCTCACTCAGTAATGCCGCAATTAGGCCGAAAAACGTCCTTCACTAAAATTATTAATGG
>CALIMD010000384.1 GCA_938028645.1 uncultured Alphaproteobacteria bacterium | reverse complement strand
CACCTATAAAGGTGAAACAAAAGAACTTGAATCGATCCTTTCGTTCATGGACAAAGTGGCGGAGGATACTCGCAATGTAGAGGCAGAGGATATCACTGCCCTTAAAAGCGCGCATGTAAATGACGCGGACATAGTGCGATTAGCAGAACTGAATAGCTTTATGGCCTACCAAATTCGCCTGATTGCTGGTCTTCGTTTAATGAAAGGAGCAAAGGATGAAGGAGATATTGCATAAGTTTACCCGGTCTATACCTGACTGGCGTCCTAGGATTGAACCGGTAAAACTCGATGAAGCGAACCCGGATCAGTTAGAGGCGCTTCAAATAACGCCTTCTAATACTAAAGTATCAGACTATGTTCTTACCCTAGCCCACGATGTGGAGTCATTAAAAGTCCGCTCACCTCTATTTAATGCGATTATGTATGACAAAGGCGGAATGATTAGATCAGAACGTGAGATTGGAGCCATAGGGGCATCTATTGTAAACAGATGTATCTATTGCGCCTCCGTTCATGCGTCGCGGCATGCTCAATTAACAAAAAGTGATGAGGTAACCGATAAAATTTTTGCGGATGGTGAAAATGCCAAACTGTCTGCTCGAGATGCTGCTATTCTCAAATTTTCTGTTAAGCTGTCTGATACGCCATCACGAGCAGATAAAGATGATTTTAATGAATTGAAAACAGTTGGATTGAATGAAGAGGAGATCCTCGATTTAATACTTTCAACATCGCTGTTTGGTTGGGCTAATCGGTTGATGCATGTTCTGGGTGATCCCGTGCGGCCAACAGTTAACGAGGATTGAGCGTCTAGATTCATTGGAGCCCATCAACGAATGGATGAGAAAATGAGAAAACCAGTTTGCCTTGTGACGGGTGTTGGACCTAGAACGGGAACAGGTGGCGAAATCGCTGCGCGATTTGCCACTGGGGGTTATCAAGTTGCTATGTTGGCGCGAGATGGTAATAATTTGGCCGTCCTTGAGGAAGAAATTGAGGGTGCAACAGCCTTTCCATGTGACGTCGGCGACTTGAATGCCTTGAATGAAACAATCGGTGATGTTCGTGATAGGCTGGGTGCACCCGAAATCGTTATACATAATGCGCTCAGAAGTGTCCGTGGGGGCATCTTAGAACTTGATCCAGACGATTTAGAAAAGAATTTTCGCGTAAACGCAACGGCTTTACTCTATCTAGCTCGAGCCACAATTCCCGAAATGTTAGAGAATGGAAGGGGTGCTATACTGATCACTGGAAACACGTCTGCCACTCGAGGTAAAACAAATTGGGGCTTTTTCGCATCAACAAAGGCAGCGCAGCGTATTTTGGCGGAGTCAATCGCGCGAGAATTTGGTCCTAAAGGGATTCACACATCATACATCATGATAGATGCTTCGATAGACACGCCAAGAACAAGACCTGTATTAGCACCGGATAAACCAGATGATTTTTTTGCCAAGCCAAAAGCAATAGCGGAAGAGATGTTCCATATCGCACATCAAGATAGATCCGCCTGGTCATTCCTTGTTGAACTTCGTCCATTTGGGGAAGTATGGTAGGGCGTCTAGTTTTTTATGATGTGAAGAAAGTGACGGAAATATAATGCCAGTTTACGAAGTTGATGGTAAAAAACCAAAAATCCACGATACAGTTTATATCTCAGATGGTGGCACAGTCATCGGTGCAGTGACTTTAGCTGAGGAAGTTACTGTTTGGACTGGCGCAGTTCTACGGGCTGACAATGATACTATAGAGGTACAAGGGCAAACTAATATTCAAGAAGGTGCCGTGTTACATGCTGATCCCGGTTTCCCCCTAAAAGTTGGAGCTAATGTTACCGTTGGACACCAAGCGATGTTGCATGGATGTACGATCGAGGATGGAGCATTGATTGGCATCCAGGCCGTGGTACTTAACGGAGCTGTAATTGGTAAAAACTCGTTGGTTGGAGCAGGAGCGTTGGTTACTGAAGGTAAAATATTTCCTGAAAATTCACTTATTATAGGTTCTCCTGCAAAAGTGGCGCGGCAATTAACAGAGGAACAAATACGCCTTATGCACATCGATACGGCGGATTACGTCTCCAGAGGGAGACGTTACAAGGAGACTTTAAAGGAAATTAAATAGTTAGATTGAAAATAATAAATTTATCAAAGTAAATGAGTTGCATTGGAGGTTTTGAAATGGATGAAACGAGAGTGCCAATCCTAGTTGGCAGCGGACAAGTGACTCAAAGGGAGGCTGATCCGGCAATTGCCCTTTCCCCGATAGATTTAACAGCGGAGGCGGGAAGAAAAGCCGCTGATGACACTGGTGCTGGTGATGCTCTATTGCAGGCTTTGGATACAATAGTGTTGTTGAGATCTTTCTCGGATACAAGCTGGCGGTTCACATGTCCCTTTGGCAAATACGCCAACCCTCCAAAATCGCTGGCTAACCGTCTTGAAGCTAACAGTGCTAAGCGTCTAGTATACACACATCCTGGCGGAAATATGCCACAATGGTCCGTTAATCGGATGTTTGAAATGATAACGCGCGGCGAACTTCAGGCGGCAATGATAACGGGTGGCGAGGCACTAGCAACTCAGAAAAATGCTCAACGTGCTGGTATTGAACTGAATTGGGGCGAAGATCCTGGGGGAGCTTTTGAAGAATGGGGGGTGGCAACCAGGGGCTGGTCGGATCTAGAGGACCGTCACCGCATGGCGGGAGCAATATTCGCTTATCCAATGATCGAAAACGCAATTCGAGGTAATAGAGGACGTACTATAGCCAACCATGGTTTAGAGATGGGAAAACTCTTTTCAGGTTTCGCTGCTGTCGCTGCGGGTAACCCTTTGGCAGATAGAAGACAGGGGTTTTCAGCTGAGCAGATAGCGACTGTTGGCTCAGATAATCCATATATAGGTTTTCCATACACTAAATTGATGAACTCAAATGCGTTTATTGATCAATCAGCAGCCATAATTTTGACCTCTGTCGCCAAAGCAAAAGAACTTGGTATCCCCAGAGAAAAATGGGTATATTTGCATGGTTGTGCTGATGCATATGATCATTGGTATCTTAGCGACCGTAAAAATTTCCATTCGTCACCTGCCATGTCAAAAGTTGCCCAGGAAGCCTTTGAGATGGCGAATTGCACTTTAGACGATTTGGCTGCATTGGATTTATATAGTTGCTTCCCATCGGCAGTTCAGATTGCATGCGATGAAATGGGTATTCCATTGGACGACCCGCGAGGATTGACTGTAACTGGCGGGCTTCCTTACTTCGGAGGTCCCGGGAATAACTATGTAACGCACTCAATCGCCGAAATGATGAATAAGGTTCGAGCCAATCCAGGAAGCAAAGGCTTGGTCACTGCCAACGGAAATTATGTTACAAAACAATCGGCTGGTATTTATTGCACCGAACCGACTGAAAAACCGTTTCTACCCAAAGACCCAAAGATTTATCAAGCCGAAATTGATGCTGATAAGGGTCCCTCTGTGACCGAAGTAGCAAATGGAGATGCCACAATAGAAACATACACAATTATGCATGACCGAAAGGGACCATCATTCGGAATCCTATTTGGGCGACTTTCTGATGGAAGCAGGTTCATTGCTAATACACCAGATGATTTAGACTTGATGTTGGAGATGACGTCTAAGGATTATCTGGGGGCAGAGGGAAAAGTAAAAGGGGTAAATGGAGTAAACGTATTTACGCCGGGTTAGTCTGTTTCTGCATGAGGGAAAACGGTTGGTAGATATCAGAAAGTCTACAATTGACGAGTTAGCTACTTTGTTGGATAGCGGTAGCGTGAGTGCTGTTGAACTTTTAAATAGCTACAGTCAAGCTATCCAATCAGAGGATAAAAATTACAATGCGATAGCATTTTTAAATCCAGATGCGGAAAAAATTGCTCTGGAGTTAGATAATGAAAGAAGAAATGGGTTTGTTAGAGGCCCCCTGCATGGAATACCTATTCTTTTAAAGGATAATATTGATACCGCAGATAAAATGATTACTTCCGCGGGTTCGCTGGCTTTAAACGGTAACATTGCTCAAAAAGATGCTCATCTCGTTGAGCGACTTCGCGGGGCTGGTGCTATTATACTTGGTAAAACAAATCTTAGCGAATGGGCAAATTTTCGTTCAACACGCTCCTCAAGTGGATGGTCCAGTCGAGGAGGACAAGTTCGTAATGCGTATGCAACGGATAGAACTCCTGGCGGTTCAAGTTCAGGTTCTGCTGTTGCTGTCGCTAGAGGTTTTTGTGCTGGCGCCATCGGCACTGAAACTGATGGCTCGGTCGTGGGGCCTTCCTCCATGAATTCAATCGTTGGGATAAAACCAACGGTTGGAATGGTTTCTAGAAATGGAATTATTCCCATATCTCATAGCCAGGATACAGCCGGCCCAATG
>CALIMD010000383.1 GCA_938028645.1 uncultured Alphaproteobacteria bacterium | reverse complement strand
CAGACCAAGTATTACAAATACCAATTATTGGCCTGCCATCAAAAGCATGGTCTGGAAAACCTTGGTTTTTCATCCAAGACCGATGTATAAAACCGTCCCGGTCTTTGTTTCCATACCACAAGCTGCTTCGACGTTTCTTTGTCATTTTATCGTTCCTTCAATAACCCATAAAGTTTGAGGATTAGTAATTGGCAACCTAATACCGAATTCCGTAATCATCTCACCAGTAGCCTCTATGGGTTGATTTTTTATTGGCATTCTCCCTCGCGAAATATTTTCACGCTTTTGAAAATTTACTAATTTAATTTCGTATAATGACTCTCTATTCAGACCAGGAAGTCTAAACTTACGAGGCAAAGCCTGCGCGGATGAAGTCACTTGAGAAATAAAAGCCACAAAATTGTCACCATCTTGTGACAACTGCAATTCACCTAAAAATGCAGGATCAGGCAGATCAAGGCGATACCTGAGAGCATCCATTCGCCAATATCGATTTCCTTTCCACCAATTTACTACTTCTTTTAAAATTGACTTTTCATCATGACTGAGTTCATCCAAATCGAACTCAAACCCAAAGTGTCCCTGAGCTGCAACCCAAGCTCTAGTCGAAACATCAATTTCTCGACCCGTTGTATGACATTTTTTTGGGCCGACATGACATCCAATTACAGATGGCGGGAAAAACATGGCAGAGGCATTTTGTATCTGCATTCTTTCGATAGCATCATTACTATCAGACAACCACAGTCTTTGAGTGTAATCCAAAATACCAAAATCCATACGCCCACCACCAGACGAACAGCTTTCGATTTCAAGTTTAGGATATGAGCGATTTAAACGAGCTAATAGTTCATAAAGTCCATAAGTTTGCTTAGCTTCTACTATTGGCAGTACACGGTTATGGTCCCATTTTACATAATCTACGTCATACTGTAATAAAATTTCATTGATACAGTTATAGAGGTAATCAATAACCTCAGACTTTGACAAATCTAAAACAAGCTGATTTCTTCCCAAATTTTGGTTAGGCAAACCAAGAATCCAATCTGGATGATTGATGAATAAATCACTTTTTGGGTTTACCATTTCAGGCTCAAACCATAGTCCAAACTCTAAACCTAAATTTTTTATATGATCTATTAAGGGTGACAAACCAATTGGATATTTCTCACAATTAACATTCCAATCACCTAAAGAAGTTCTATCGCTATTGCGTTTTCCAAACCAACCATCATCAAGAACAAATCTTTCTGCCCCCAATTCAGCAGCCGTTTGTGCCAAATTTTTCAATCGTTCTAAACTGTGTTCAAAATAAACAGCCTCCCAGCAATTAAAATGTATTGGTCGCGGCTTGCGACTGGCGGGTTTGTTTTTGAGTTGACCTGATACAAATCTCTGAAATTGAGTAGAAACGCTATTTAGGCCATCTCCACCAAACGCCATGTATAATGGCGCAGTTTTAAAGGTAACATCAGCCTCTCCATATGACCCACTCGCATGACCCATCTGTATTTGCCGCCGACCATCGGGTAATTCCTCTGCAATCATTTTATGACCACCGGACCAACCGTAGTGTAGGCCATACGCTTTTCCAGAATTGTTATTGCTATCTTGATTAATAACGAAAACAGCAGGAAAGTGTTCATGCCCAGATCGTCCCGTTGGGTTATCTCTTACACGGGCTCCAGGCAACCATTGCGCATGGTTCATTTGAAGTTCTTTTGTCCATCGACCGGAAAACTCAACAAGTTCAAATGCAAAATCATCAATAGGTATAACTGGTGCAGAAAACCAGTCCACAATTATTGGATCTTGGCTCTTTAAATCTGCAGACGAGACTATCAAATCACTGTAAACATCAACCCAGAAGCTTGCATTATAAATTAACCCAAGTTTATCATCTGAAACCACACACGAAAACTTTGAATTAGTCGCTTCTACACCACATAATCTAAAGTTAGGATATATTTTTATACCCGTCTTAGATCTAATTTTTAATCCGGCTTGACCCGCAAAGCTATCTCCACCCTGAGGAAAAATATCAATAGGAATAACCGCATCAATCATTCCACCGGCCAAGTCATAACACGCTGTTGTGTCCATTTGCCTTAAATCGACTTCTTCTCCTAATTTTTTTCCCCAGTAGATAATTGCGGGCATTGAATAATTTTCTGACTTAAAAACAATGCTTTGTGTCCTTGAAGTAATGTGATAAAATTCCATTACTTTACTGCCCCTAATGTAAGTCCTGCAATAAAGTGACGTTGCATTAGAAAAAACATGAGAACAGGGGGAAGGGCCGCGACTATTGAACCAGCTGACACCAAATGCCAAGCAGAAACCCACTGACCATTTAAAGAATACAAACCTGCTGTTATCGGCTGACTATCGGAACCTTGAGTGAGCACAAGAGCCCAAAAATAATCATTCCATATAAATGTAAAAATTAGAACGCTTAAAGCGGCTATAGCGGGGCGCATTAAAGGAACGACAATAAACCAAAAAATACGAACTTCACTAACTCCTTCCACCCTAGCTGATTCTATCAGCTCAAATGGTAACGCCCTTATAAAATTACGCATAAATAAAGTACAAAAACCAGTTTGAAAGGCTATGTGAAAGAGCGCAAGACCGCTAGTTGTGTTATACATCCCCATATTAACGGTCAGGTCTCTTACAGGCACCATCAAAATTTGAAACGGGATAAAATTCCCAGCAACAAACATAAAAAATACAGCGATATTCGCTTTGAAGCGATAAATACCAAGCGCGAACCCAGTCATACAGCTTAAAGCAACTGCACCAATAACCGTTGGAATAGTAACTCGAAAACTATTCCAAATATATTTTCCAATTGGAGTATTTTGAAAAATTGCTGAATAATTCTCAATAAAGTTAAAACTTGTGGGCCAGCCCCAATAATTCCCAGACGTGATATCGCCTGCTGATCTAACTGAAGTTAGAGCAACTGCCAGTAACGGTAAGAGCCATATCAGCAAAGCTAAAGGAAGGGCAACTTTGTAGATAATTTGTGTAGCAATGGATGTCTGATTAATAGGAGTCGGGAACACAGTCACAAGCTCCTTTCATCGCGGTACATTTTCCACAAAAAACCAATTATATAAATCATCATGATTAAAAACAGTACAACGGCTATCGCTGCGCCGTAACCCATTCGAAAACCATATTCCGAAAATGCCTGCTCATACATGTAAAAAGCTAAAACCTGGCTAGATCCCCATGGACCGCCATCAGTCATTATTGAGATTAAGTCAAATGACCGCAGAGCACCAATTACAGTAACAACCAAAGCAATAAATGTAGCAGGCCTGAGCTGTGGTAAAATAACATACCAAAGCATTTTAAATCCACGAGCATTATCAAGCCTAGCTGCCTCAATTTGCTCAGGATCAACAGAGTTAAGGCCAGTTAAATATAAAATCATACAGTAAGCTGTTTGAGGCCAAAGCCCCGCTGCTATTATTCCATAAGTCACGTATTTTTCATCAGCCAGTACTGGTATCGCGTCAGCGCCTAAAGCCATAAGAATTATATTCATCAATCCATAGCTAGGATCATAAAACCAAGAAAATACCAAACCGACAACAACTTGTGATA
>CALIMD010000382.1 GCA_938028645.1 uncultured Alphaproteobacteria bacterium | reverse complement strand
GCGAGGCCCCCGCAAAGTTTTGTGGGTGGTAGAAGTTACAATGTCAGCATGTGGCAAAGGGTTGGGATGTACGCCTCCTGCCACTAACCCAGAAAAATGGGCCATGTCTACTAACAAATAAGCCCCAACTGAATCCGCAATTCCCTTGAACCTTTTAAAATCAATAACCCTTGAATATGCAGACCCTCCAGCTATTAAAAGCTTTGGACGGTGGGAATGAGCGAGTTTTTCTACTTCTTCATAGTCAATCAAGGCAGTATCTTTTTTAACACCGTTTTGGATCGAATTAAACCATTTGCCAGACTGGCTTGGAGGAGCGCCATGGGTTAGGTGGCCGCCTGCATCCAATGACATCCCCAAAATTGTGTCCCCGGGCTTTAAACATGCTAAAAACACTGTTTGATTGGCTTGAGCCCCCGAATGAGGTTGGACATTTGCGAATGAACAAGCAAAAAGTTCCTTTACCCTTTCTTGTGCCAGTTTCTCAGCTAGGTCGACGAATTCACACCCCCCATAATATCGACGACCTGGGTAACCCTCTGCATATTTATTGGTTAGCACCGAACCCTGTGCTTCCAAAACCGCCTTAGAAACAATATTTTCTGATGCTATGAGTTCAATTTGTTCATTCTGTCGATTGAACTCAGAATTCATGAATGAAGCAACCTGAGCATCTGCTATTCCTATTGAGTCATTGAAGAATTCCTTCAACTCGTCAGATATTTCCGATTCATCACTGGGATGCTCTTTGATTCTGGATATTTCCATTGCAATTATTCGTCCATTAAAAGGTTAAATTAAAAAAGATAATCACCATTACGATCCTGTATGTCTATCTACAACAACAATGAGCGTGATGTTGAAAAGGTGATGTAATTATGCTCCATTCACAAACTGGACTGTGGTGCCCGTAGCATGACACCCCTTATATATATATTTCAATGTATTGAAAGGTCAAAAAACCATTTCTACTCCAAGACTGAGTCAAACATTAAAGTTCAGTAATATAGATTTTTTTAAGCCTGCTCGGAAAAGCCTTTTTCGTCTAGCGGTTAAATTATTTTTTTAAACTATATTGTAATTTTGTGCCTGTAACTCATCGCTAATGACTAATAACTTTCTCAACAATATATCTGCGGAGATCTCAAAATTTGAGCCGCGAAGAATTTCGAGTTAAATGGAGCCTACCTGATGACTATGGAATGATTATTCCAAACCTCTCTGTGCTAGAACCGCAGTTTTAAAAGAAACCATTTTCAAAACAGTACGCTCGTGGTATTTTTAGATGAATTTAAGATATCACTATCGAGCTTTCTAAAAATTCGTTATTTTCGTTTTTTTGCAAGTACAAATTTCAGTTTTTTAATAGCATTCTGTTCGAGGGTATTTCGGGAAGCCGACGGGTCTCCGACTATTGATACTTCAACCAATGAAACGGGATCGATAGCGCTAACTTTGACATATGCTCCTACTTGAATGAATTCAATAATTATTCGAGAATCATTAACCGATGCCATTTTTTGTTCCAAATTAAAGTTAGAACTATTTATATTGAAATTCTAACTTGACTTATCGTCAACTAGGAAGATTTATAAGTTAGATTTTTTTTAAAGAGGATTACAATGAGTTTAGCAACAGCAAGTTTCAATTCCGCTTCAGAAAAACTTAAAAAGCCAAAGGCTGAATTCAAATGGGATGATCCATTATTGTTGTCCGAACAACTAACCGAAGATGAGCGCTTGGTGATGGAGGCTGCCAGAAGTTATTGCCAAGAAAAGCTTTATCCACGTGTTCAGAGTGCTTTCAGGGAAGAGCGTTTCGATCGAGAAATAATGAATGAAATGGGGGAACTTGGGTTCCTTGGTTCCACTATCGAAGGATATGGCTGTGCTGGTGTGAATCACGTATGCTACGGGATAGTGGCACGAGAGGTCGAGAGAGTTGATAGCGGTTACAGATCAGCCATGAGCGTTCAATCGAGCTTGGTTATGCATCCCATTTATACTTATGGTGATGAAGCGCAACGACAAAAATATCTGCCAAAGCTTGCTACAGGTGAATGGGTTGGCTGTTTTGGATTAACCGAACCAGATAATGGATCAGATGCTGGAGGCCTAACAACTCGAGCAAAAAAAGTAGATGGAGGATACCTTGTATCAGGCGCTAAAATGTGGATCAGCAATTCACCAATAGCTGACATCTTTGTAATCTGGGCAAAAACTGAAGACGATGTAATACGTGGATTCATTCTTGAAAAGGGTATGAATGGCTTATCGGCACCGAAGATAGAGGGCAAGCTATCGCTTAGAGCATCGGTGACTGGTGAAATAGTAATGGATCAGGTGATGGTGCCCGAAGAAAATTTACTTCCAAATATTAAAGGGCTTTCAGGTCCGTTCGGTTGCCTTAATAAAGCCCGATATGGAATATCATGGGGCGCCTTAGGGGCCGCAGAATATTGCTGGCATCAAGCGCTCACATACACGCTAGACCGCAAACAGTTCAATCGCCCTTTAGCTGCAAATCAACTTATTCAGAAAAAACTGGCTGATATGCAAACGGAAATCACGCTCGGGTTGCAAACTTGTCTCCGTTTAGGAAGATTACTTGATGAAGGGAAAGCTGCTCCAGAGGCTATATCTCTAGCAAAGAGAAATTCATGTGGCAAAGCGCTTGATATAGCTAGAATGTCTCGCGACATGCACGGCGGAAACGGGATATCTGACGAGTACGATGTCATACGACACCTTGTTAATCTGGAAACAGTAAATACCTATGAAGGTACACATGATATTCACGCGCTAATACTCGGCCGAGCACAAACAGGATTGCAGGCGTTCACAGGAGTGTAAGCAACCTGAACTGTTACATTGTTTTAGACATCTCTCTAAAGGAAAACAGCTCCGCGGAGATTAAAAAGTCTACGGCCAACCAAAGCACAAGTGATATAAACGAAGTTGCTATAAACTTGATCCATAGGTGGGTTTTCTTGGGAGCGCCTGTATCGTGGCCCGCTATGGCACTCTCATTTCGTTGAATTCCGATTGGAAGGGCCATAAAAAAAACCCACCACCATAGAAGTATGTAAACTACGATTCCTGCTGCTATATCCATCTATTGTCATCCAAATTTCAACTAGACTTGTTCAAGCTCTATGAGGGTGCCCAAAAAGTCCTTTGGACTTAGGAAAATTACTGGTTTGCCATGAGCCCCTATTTTAGGTTCTCCATCACCCAAAATTTTTGCGCCTTTTCGCCTTAACGTCTCAACGGCCTTGTGTATGTTGTGAACCTCATAACAAATATGATGCATCCCCCCCATTGGGTTTCTCTCCAGAAAAGCAAAAATGGGTGACGACTCATTCAATGGATGCAAAAGTTCAATTTTAGAGTTAGGTAGTTCCACAAAAACTAGTCTAACCCCGTGGTCTGGTAATTCGTGGATAATACTAACATCAGCACCTAATGTATCCCTGTATATATTTGCAGCAGCAACCAAATCAGGCACAACGATGGCTATATGATTTAATCGACCTATCATTCTATATCCTATCCTAAATACGAACTACGTGAACTAGTATTACTGGTCTCTTTTCATATCTCGTCCTGAATACCCGTCTTAATATCTTTTCAACCATCTCTGTTATAAATTGATCTGAATGGCCCTTGGGTGAAGGAATACCATTTATCGCGTATTCTAACTCCTGTGTTATATCTCGGACATCACAATCGTCCTCTTCAAAAATTCCCACGGAACTCAAAACAGGACTTTGATGGCACAAAGACAAGTTATTTAAAATAATTGTGGCTGTTACGGTTCCGTTAAATAAAAGTTTTTTTCTTTCTTTAATTACTTTCCCATCTAACACAACCAGCCTTTTTCCATCTACCGCAAAAACCGAGGATGGGACCGAGCCAACTTCCTTCGCTGCTCCGGGAGCTAATTTTATTACACTACCATTCCTAGGGACGATCACCTCAGGAACTTGGCATAATCGAGCCAAGTCGGCATGCTTTACCAAATGGCGAGCTTCTCCGTGAACAGGAATAGCTATCTTAGGCTTTATGATCTGATATAATGCAGTCATCTCTTCTCTTGACGGGTGGCCGGACACGTGAACGTGGGCATCATTTTCCGTAACTATTTTAACACCTTGGGAAATAAACTTGTCCTGGATACGGCGGATGGCTAACTCATTGCCTGGTATTTCACGAGAAGAAAAAATGACTGTATCTCCCATATTAAGGCTGACGTGAGGATGAGCCCGCGCAGCTATCCTACTCAATGCTGCTCTCGGTTCTCCTTGACTACCAGTGCAAATCATAACTATTTTATCGTTCGGCAAATAACCAACATCTTTTTCGGATAAAAATTCCGGCACATCTAATAAATAACCATGCTCTTTGGCAACCTCATACATTTTCCAAAGCGACCGCCCTACTAAAGCTGTATGACGATCATTAGCGTCAGCGCTAAGAGCTATAGTTCTCAATCGAGCGACATTTGATGCGAAACATGCTACTGCTATTCTACCTCGCTGTTGTGCAAATAATTCATTCAATGGTTCGATTAGCTCACCTTCCGAGCCAGTTTTATTGAGCAAATCAACATTTGTCGAATCGGCAACCATTGCCGTGATACCTTTTAGAGAGAGTTCCTCTAATTTTGAGTAATCGGTTTCTCCACCAATTTGTGGGTTGTCATCAAATTTCCAATCGCCCGTATGGAAAATTGAATAATCACCACATTTAATAAGAACGCCGTTTGGATCAGGGATAGAGTGGGTAAGCGAAACAAATTCTACACTGAAAGGGCCAAGTTTTATTTGCTTAGAAGAAGGAACCTCAA
>CALIMD010000381.1 GCA_938028645.1 uncultured Alphaproteobacteria bacterium | reverse complement strand
TCAAAACTTTTAAATCCACTATATGGCCCATAAGTCCCAAACCCTTTGATTGTGGCATATATAAGTTTCTTGTTTATTTTAGACAAAACCTTGTAACCAAGTCCGAGGCGATCAAGAGCCCCAGGCGAGAAGTTTTCTACAAGAACATCCGCCGTTTCTATTACTTTTTTAAAAAGTTCTTTTCCCTCCTCAGTCTTTAAATTGAGCGTCAAGCTCTGTTTGTTAGCATTTAAAATTAAGAAAAACAGACTATCACTATCCTGATCTCGCATATTTGTTCGAGCAACGTCACCTTTGCCAGGCTCCTCAAGTTTAATAACGTCAGCCCCAAGCCATGCCAAAATCTGGGTGCACGCGGGTCCCGCTTGATTGTGTGTCATGTCAATTATGCGAATTCCCTCGAGAGCTTTAGACATTGTATCTTCCTCTTCATTTCTTTTCTAATTTGGTCTTAATACACCTAAACCTTTTTCACTCGGATTAACAAATTCAACGCTTGGGTGACCTGTCCGTCCATATCCCCACCAAACCTTTAGTCCAAACATCGTTTTTTGTCGGTCCGTTGCCTTGCTCAGTACTTCCTGGTCCAAGGCAATCGTGTAATTTACTTGCGGTCTATATTGCGGGCCACAAAAAGTCAGAAGCATCCCCACCCTGTCTTCATTAGTTCTATTAGAACCGGTACCATGCCACACTCTTCCATCCGTTATGATAGCGGTTCCCGCAGGTCCTTCTGCAGCTACAGTTTTTATATCTTTGTCCCTTATTGGATCAGGGTGGCGCCCCATCATATGGCTTTTTGGAACTAATCTAGTTCCCCCATTGGCATCAGTAAAATCATTTAGCATAAAAATAGCGTTGGAGCACGCCGCTGGGGCTATAGACATCGGGGGTTCTATTCGATCTGGGTCAAAATCAAAATTCGATCTTGTCATTGATCCGACTGGGAGGTTTCGCCTTCCGGGACGCGTTGGTTCAGGTGCCCACCACTGGTCCGTGTGCAAGTTCATTTTCGAGCCCCCGGGTTTTGCTATATTAGACGAAAAAGACGAGAGCTGAAATTCTTCACCAAGCACATGACCAACAGCCTCATACATCACATCTATCTCAAGAATATCTAAAAATTCTTGTCCTTTATTGGGCAGCAACCAAACACGCTGATTTATACCGCCATTTTTTGCAGTGAAGGCCTCGGGTCTCAAATTTCCCTGTTTATCTCTAAACTCTCCCCAATTTTGTTTTGGTCCGCCATCCTCAAATGCAAAACCAAGCTCTTTTTCTGCAATTGCCTGATCGAGCAAACGTTTTTTAACGTTACTTAAGAGTGGGTTAATTAAAGCATCTTCTAAAAGACCGTATCCCCACTCATCAAGATCATTCTTAACCCGTTCGCAATCCTTGCTCGGCTTTGGCAGTTCAGAACTTTTCCACGAACACATTGTAGTCATCCTTCTTATATTTCAGATTAATTTTGCTTGAGACGGCGCTACCTAGCAATAAATCTCTTAAAAAGCTTGACTATTAGGCCATTCATGATCCCATATCTGGTCAAAAGAACAATTAATGTTCTTCAACGGGCTTTATATTTCATGCCTGTCGTTATTTAGAGTATTTATAAATCAGCGTCTGTTACTGCAGGATGAGGAGTAAAATAATGAAAATGAAAGCAGCAGTGCTTCGTGAAACTGGAGCAAAGAGACCTTATGCAACATCTCAACCCATTCAAATCGAAGAGATAGACATAGATCCCCCTCAGCCTGGTGAACTTTTGGTAAAGATAGCTGGAGGAGGTTTATGTCATTCAGACCTTTCCGTCATAAATGGAAACCGGGCGCGTCCAATGCCTCTAGTCTTAGGCCATGAGGGGTCGGGTGAGGTTGTCGAGGTCGGAACTGGAGTCCGAGATATTAAAGTTGGTGATCCAATCATTTTTCAGTTTTCTGCCTCATGCGGTGTTTGTAGAAATTGTTTAGGCGGGCGCCCACAACTTTGCGAAACCCATGATGCGGCGCGCGCTAAGGGACACCTTATGGCGGGTGGCAGTCGCCTTAAAGATAGTAACGGCGTCGAGATTGCGCATCAATCTGGAGTGTCCTGCTTTGCGGAGTATGCTGTAGTAGATCGAGGTACAGCTGTTAAAGTCGATAAAGACCTACCTTTAGCAGATGCGGCAATATTTGGCTGTGCAGTGATGACAGGAGTGGGGGCAGTACTAAATACCGCTCGCATACGAGCCGGCGATACCGTGGCATGCGTAGGATTAGGAGGCGTAGGTTTGAACGGGCTACTAGGAGCCAAACTCGCTGGTGCCGAAAAAATCATTGCGGTTGATATTAGCGACGAAAAATTGGGATTAGCCCGCCAACTTGGCGCTACACATACTGTTAATGCGCGAGATGACAATCATCTAGAACAAATCAAAGATATTTCGAATGGCGGCGTGGATTACGCCTTTGAGTTCTCTGGCACGGTGGCAGCCACAGAAACATGTTATAAATCAATCCGCATGGGTGGCGAGGTGCTCATAGTCGGTTTATCCCCATCAAACAGCCTTTTTTCGTTTAATCCGTCAGACATCGTAAACTCAGAGAAAGCCATTCGTGGCAGCTATATGGGAAGTTGCGTGCCTGTCAGGGATATTCCCCGTTACATCGAGCTTTATCGCCAAGGCAAGCTTCCTGTGGACAAACTAATCAATAAAAGTATAGGTTTTGATAGTATAAATGAAGGATTTGATCAGCTAACAGATGGCCTTGTAATACGGCAGATACTTGAACCCCATCGACTTTGATATATGAACCTGAGTGGAGTAGAAATTGGTTTACTCTATTCAGGTATTTTGAAAAAATTTGCAAAACCCCTGTCTATTTAATTAAACTCATCAGGTAATTTCCATAGCCACTTTTTAAAAGGGGTTGGGCCAACTGCGATAATTGTTCGTCGTTAATGTAACCCTTGTTGAATGCTATTTCTTCGATACACGCAATTTTTAGACCCTGCCTTTCTTCAATTGTTCTCACAAATTCAGAGGCTTGGAGAAGTGATTCATGTGTACCTGTATCTAACCAAGCAAAGCCTCGACCAAGCCGCTCGACTTTCAATGTCTTATTGTTAAGGTAAACCCTATTGACATCTGTAATCTCTAGTTCCCCTCTGGCAGAAGGGGTTATATTACGAGCTATTTCTATAACCTCATTATCATAAAAATACAGACCCGTGACCGCCCAATTTGATTTTGGATGGGAGGGTTTTTCTTCAATACTTTCCGCAACGCCAGTGTCGTCGAACGCCACAACACCATAACGTTCGGGATCTCGGACATAATATCCAAAAACTGTCGCACCAACCTCTTGGGAGGCAGCCCTAGCTAACATGTCTATCAATCCATGTCCGTGAAAAATATTATCGCCCAACACAAGGCTGCAACAATCATTGCCAACAAAATCCCGCCCTATAATAAAAGCCTGAGCTAGACCTTCAGGATTAGCTTGAACCGCGTAAGAGAGTGATATACCCCACTGAGACCCGTCTCCCAGCAAATTTTGAAAACAATCCTGATCTTGCGGTGTAGTAATTAATAAAATATCCCTTATTCCTGCCAGTATCAAAGCGCTTAACGGGTAATAAATCATTGGCTTATCGTAAATTGGCAACATTTGCTTTGAGACGGATACGGTTAAGGGGTACAATCGTGTTCCAGATCCACCTGCCAGTATAATACCCTTCATTTCATATATCCTTAAGTTATCTCTCTATCTCAGTTCATTCTTGAGTTCGTCGAGAACTTCATCTAATCCCTCTCGCCAGTGACGACGCGGCGGCCCAAGTTCTGAGTCTACTTTAGCACAGTTTAAAACTGAGTTTGCTGGTCGCTTCGCTGCGGTTGGATATTGGCTTGAGGGTATACCTTCTACATAGGGTTTATTAGGTAGCCACGTGCTTGCCGTTTCAAAAATCACCTCTGCAAAGTCCTTCCATGAAGTTCGACCTTTTGCCGTGTAATGATACGTCCCCCAAAACTCCAATGCATCATGCTCCAATACCTTTTTTGCAATAGAGAGAATTGCATCCGCTATATCACCTGCAAATGTAGGTGCACCAAACTGATCATTAACAACATTGAGATTCTGTCGCTCTTTTCCAATTCTTAACATCGTTTTCACAAAGTTATTTCCATGAGCTGCATAAACCCAAGACGTCCTTAGTATTATATGTTTTTCTAATAATTCTCTTACTATTGCCTCTCCTGCCTCTTTTGATCTGCCATAAACACCAATAGGACAGATAAGATCCGTCTCCTTATAACTTCCAGCTTTTGTTCCATCAAAAACATAGTCTGTTGATATATGAATAAGCGGTATGGATAAAAGATTGCAACTATTCGCCATAATTCTAACAGCATCACGATTTACTTTAAATGCCATGTCGCACTCAGTTTCTGCGGCGTCAACCGCCGTGAAGGCAGCAGAATTCACCACAATATTTGGCCGTATCGAATTGAGTTGTGAATATACATCACTCTCGTTCAAAAGATTTATCTCAGCTCTGTTTGGGGCAACAATATCAAAGTGACAACAATCTCCCCGACGAATAAGCTCCGTTCCAACTTGCCCAGTGCCCCCAGTAATAAGAGCTTTCAATCGCGTAATTGTCACCTTTTAATCCGCGCTTCCTAAACGTTGCCCCCGATATTCTCCAGTCAAAATAGGCTTCCACCAACTCGAATTAGCAAGATACCATTCTACTGTTCTGCGAAGACCTGTTTCAAAAGTTTCAATTGGTTTCCAACCTAATTCATTTCGGATCTTTGTTGAGTCGATTGCATATCTATAATCATGACCCGGCCTGTCTGCAACAAAGTGAATTTGCTCCTCATACCTTGACATACCAAGTCTCGGAGACAACTCATCCAAAAGTCTACAAATATTGCGAACGACATCCAAATTACTCACTTCCGCATTGCCACCAACATTATAGCTATCGCCTTTTTTCCCTTCGAATAGTATTTTGCAAAGTGCATTTGCATGATCATCAACATAAAGCCAGTCTCGAATATTTTTACCTGTCCCATAAACTGGCAAATTCTCTCCTTTTAGAGCCTTAATTATCATCAAAGGTATTAGCTTTTCTGGAAAGTGGTATGGGCCATAGTTGTTGGAACAATTGCTCAAAACAACCGGTAAACTGTAGGTCTCATGCCATGCCCTAACCAAATGGTCAGATGAAGCCTTACTTGCTGAGTAAGGGGAACGTGGATCATAGGCAGTTTCTTCGGTAAAAAAATCTGTTTCACCTAGCGATCCAAAAACCTCATCGGTCGATATATGATGGAAGCAAAAATCATCCTGCTTACTACTTGATAGTCGTCGCCAATATGCTCTTGCACACTCAAGTAAACTATATGTTCCAACTATATTGGTTTGTATGAAATCGCTGGGTCCATCAATAGAACGATCTACGTGGCTTTCTGCTGCAAGATGCATTATCGCGTCTGGTTGATGCTTATCTAGTATTGCAGTTATTACGGATCGGTCATTAATGTCTGCATATTCAAAAGAATAGAGGTGGTTCTGATCAACCGATGATAGTGAAGACAAATTTCCTGCATAGGTTAGTTTATCCACATTTACTACTGAGCAGTTTTGATTATTAATCAAATGTCGGACGACAGCAGAGCCGATAAAGCCAGCTCCACCTGTAACCAATATTTTTTTATAGGATTGAGCCATAAAGATACAACCTGCTTATTTTAATAATTGAAGTAATTTGGAAGTTCTTGGAAATTTGGGTAATACTTATCTTTATCAGACAAAATAGGATTATTAGCGCCTAGAGGCCAATCAATTCCCAAATCTGGATCATCCCATGCCAGCCCTGCCTCACTTTCGACCGAATACGGGGCACTTACCTTATATTGAACCTCAGTGTCAGACTCGATTGTACAAAATCCATGAGCAAAACCCTTTGGAACTAATATTTGATTCCATAATTCAGCACTAATAACTCTCCCAACCCAGTTACCATATGTCGGCGAACCAACTCTAATATCAACCGCAACATCATAAATCGCGCCCCGACTTACACGAACAAGCTTATCTTGAGCGAAAGGAGCCATTTGAAAATGAAGCCCTCTTAATGTTCCAATTTGCTGTGAGAACGAATGATTATCTTGACAAAAACTCAAGTTAATCCCGCCTTCCTGGAACTTTTCCGAGTTATATGTCTCCGAGAAAAAACCACGATGATCCCCAAACTTTTTTGGGTTAATGATTTTGACATCAAAAATTTCAGTTGGTTCAATAATCACAAGTTATACCAATCAACTACCTATTTAAAAGAGTTCGTCTCGCTACTATCATTTTAATATAAATTTCGCAACGAAACCTATCAGGAAATATACCCTATGATCTAGTTACCGTGATTGAGCACGTTGATTTCTTTCTTGGCTCAACTGTGTTATTGTAATCCTGAATTCTGTCGATCATCCGGAACATACTTGGAAATAACCCCTTAGAATGGCGCTGTTGAGTGGAAGCATTTAATACAATTTTGAAAAATGAAGAAGAGCAAAAAGTTCTTCTATACACCACTAAAAATAAAATTTCGCAATCTTCCAATTTGCAACCCAAATTATTAGCTCCTGGGACAAGAAGATGTAGTGTAATTATTGTATCCTATAAGACAGGGGATATACTCTTAGATTGTTTGAAATCTGTTCTTCAACAAGAGGCCATAAAGCAAGTGATTTTAGTCGACAATGGCAATACCCGTTTGTTGATGCAACAAGTAAATATTCTCGCCGATGAAGAACCGCGCTTAGAAATTATAACAGGACAAGGAAATGTTGGTTTCGCTGGTGGGTGCAACCTCGGCGCCAGGCGGGCGAGACATCACTATATTTTGTTATTAAACCCAGATTCAAAAATGGGTAAAGGCGTAATCTCTGAAGCTTTGGATGTATTTAGTTCGTACCCAGATGCATCAGTCCTAACTGTTAGGATTGAAAATCCCGATGGCACTGAACAGCGCGGAGCGCGTCGAAATTTAATGACACCATGGACATGCGTAGTTGAACAGTTCCGATTGGATCGACTAGCACCAAATCATCCCCATTTCGAGAGATTAAACCTTAATGAAACAAAGCCACTCGAGAATATTAGTCCCGTTCAATGTATATCCGGCGCGTTCATGCTAATGCCCAGCAGCGTTTATAATGATTTAGGGGGTATGGACGAGAAATATTTTTTACATGTAGAAGACGTCGACTTTTGTATGCGTGTAGAGAGGGCAGGAGGAACAATTCTATATGATCCGAATGTTAAAGTAATGCATCAAAAAAGCTCTAGTGATGTTTTTCCAGGTTTTATAGAGTGGCATAAAGCCAAGAGCTTTTGCACTTATTTTGATAAGCATTTTAAAAATCAGTACCCAAAATGGATCCTGAATATATTCGCAACTGCTATATATGTGAGGTTTGGGCTTAGATTAGTTCCAACTACAATTTTTTGGCTCTTTAATAAAATAAGTTCCCAAGATTAAAATAATGAGTTCAACTCTCTAAAATTTGCGTAATCCGCCTCGGCCAATAATGCCATCCTTTATACCAGAAAAAATAGCGTTGAATTTTTTTTTCTTATTATCCTCAATGAAAACAAGTTTCATAAAGTCCTTACTTATTGATAGTATTTCAAAAATTAAGAAATTAGGAAATTCGAGGCCATATTCGCGAATAACCCTGATGCGGTTGCGGTAAATCGTATATCGCCGAAATGCTGGATGCGCACGATAAGTCAACTTTACGCTACCGATGTGCTTATTAAGACTCTCTCCTAGACGATGTCTCAAGCTTGCAGCCCCTACCCCAATGATTTTATACCCCAATTTTCTGAGCCTAAATGAAAAATCATAATCGATATAATCTATCCAAAAGTCATCTCTCATTAATCCTACTTTCTGCAAAACCTTAGACGGAATTAAACTTCCAGACGCCAATCCAAAGGCCAACATATCGTCCACATCGTTCACTTTCATAAAATAACGATGCAACCTAAAACCATGTTTCGCAGAATACGAGGGAATAGAGGCTGTCCCATCGTCATCTTCGTGTCTAGGCGTTATCATTCCTAAACACTCTTTATCTTCATACCCTGCAGCAGCGCTCACCATTTTTTCAATCATATCATCTGCTGGTATGCTGTCTTGATCTAGCAAAAGAATCCAGGTTGACCCTAAGTTTATTGCCTCCTTAATTCCTTGGTTTTGCGCCGTAGCAAGGCCTAAATTCTCATCATTTGATATTAACTTTAGAGAGGTGTGAGTGTCATTTAGGAGACCTTCCAGCTTATCTCGGGATAAGCCGGTCGAGCCGTTATCTACTATCCAAATATTATCGACCTGCTTGTCGATTGATTCCAACATTTCAAAAAACCTGTCATCCGGATAGAATGTTACTATAATAGCGGATATTGAGTCTTCAATCGTCACGCGCATCAGCTCTTACTCTTGAATTAACGCGAACAAATTCAGGAATCGATCGACCATCGCTAGATCGCATTAATAATTTTCCAATTGACCACGTCATAGACCGCGCAAATTGTATGGCACTGATTTTCCGATATAATTGAACGGAACGACGTTGCCTCCAAATCTCTGGCAAATTGCAAATTGCATCCCATGAAGCCCTTGCGCGAATTTTAAAATCTCTACGTCCGATGGCGAAACAAAGCCGGATTAAGACAATAATGAAAAAACTAGGAAGTAACATTATCAGAAGTGCTGTAGGCAGACACCGTATAAAAGTCCATATTTTATTTCTACTTATGTAATATCTAGAGAATTCAGAATTAGTTCCAAAGGTGGCAGAACCAACATGCTTAACCCTTGCATTCGCTAATTGGACACAAAGATATCCCGCAAGACGAAACCTCAATGCCAGGTCAACATCCTCATAATAGCAGAAAAAGCACTCCGCCATACCTCCTAATTTTTCAAATACATCTTTTTTTAATACGGCGGCAGCTCCGCAGGGGCCCATTACTATAGTATCCTCCAGGATACTATCCACAGGATATCCTTTCGCACCGCGCCATGCTGCGCCAAATACGTGGTAATGGTCGCCTGCACCATCCAAAACTTTTGGATGATGATAGTTAATCTGAGTTGAGCCGAATATAACTATATCCGGGTACCGGCAGACAGCTTTAAAAATTTCCGACAACCAATCTTTCTCCGGTATTGCATCTGAATTCAGCAATACCAGCCAGCCCCCTTTAGCATCCTTCGCGGCTGCATTATTCCCAACAGCAAAGCCTTTATTTGAAGTTGATTTAATTATATTGATATTTAAACGGCTAGAATTGATAGAATGTGTCGAGCCATCTTTTGTGCCATTATCGAAAATTATGATTTCAAAATCTTTGAAGATCTGATTCTCAAGAGCATTAATGCATTCGTCAAGATAATCACCAGAATTGAAAGCCACAATTATCACTGTAAAAAAGGGCTGTTTAGTAGTCATTTTTAGCTCAATCCAATTAAGGCATTCTCCTCACTAACGAGATAGCGAAAACATGTGCCCTCAAACACAAAAGTTGTAAAAGACTGTATCTAATTTTTCTATTTTAATCGATCGAATTAAAGTAAGGTTAGTCTCCCCTCCTCATTATTCCTGCCTACAAATATCAAAAAGTATTTTTGTAAAACCATAGTAAATAACCGCTGAATAGAACTTTTGTGCTGGACTTCTGTATTCTATTATATTTTACCCAAGTTTTCCCCAGTCGTTACTTAATCTGTAACACCACGTTGGTAGTTTTTCACTTGCAATGATGTTGGTTGAAATGCTTTTCTTAAAACTGGAACCGCTGCCGCTGGTGACACTTGCCCGCACATAAAAACATCCAATGCCGCATAGTCTCTCTCTGGCCAAGTATGAATGCTTACATGAGACTCCGCTAATAACGCGACACCCGAAATACCACCATTTTCAGTAAACTGGTGCAAATGGATATGCAGCAACGTTGCGTTGCATTCATTTACAATATTTTCCAATGTGGTTCTTATATAGTTAATATCATCTAAATGCGATGCACCCCATAAATCTATGAGTAAATGTTTACCTGCAAAAACAACGCCGTCCTCAACAATGAAGTGATCGCTACCTTCGGAGTATTTTAAAGCGTTAGAGGCACTGCTCAACTTAAGGGGAGACATTTTAGAACTACTAATTTTTTTTTCCTTTACGCTCCCCACACGATCAGAAACAAGGACTTTTTTCATCCTAACATCCACATTCTCAAAAAATTTTAGGTTTTTAATTCGTAATAAACAACACCAGTCCATTAATCATTTAAAAAACCTGAATGAAGAAGCTCAATGCAAATTTAATTAGCTACAGCTTATGTGCTCTTCATTTAACAATAATATCAGCTTTTCTGCCGTTGCTGACGTCTTGTTACCCTACGCCTGTTCATGCTAGCATCAGACTGGCGCTGTTTAATGCTATCCAATACTCCCAATTTTTCTATTCCAGAATAACGAGACCAGTGAGCCACCTCCCGCAAAGACCGCCAACACCCTAAACAGAACTTTGTTTTTGAATTTATCTGACAAACGCCAACACAAGGGGAAGGTATTTGATCAATATTCTCCATGCGTTTTTCCATTCTACATCATTTGAAAACGTTACTGGTTACATCCCTAACCACTATATCGTTATAAGAAATTTAGTCTTACGCAGCTGCAATTGCTTCTTTTTCATATTCAGAAACCTTCACTGAGAATGCTGAAACCAGTTCTTCCAACTTGGCAGAACCAGGTCCAGTGATCAAATTTTTATCTAACATAACTGCCTGATCAACCCAATTCGCGGAGGCCGCGATTAGATCCCCTTTCACAGTGCTAGAGCTTGTGAGCGAAGTTCCCACAACCTGTTCAATTGCAATCAATAATTTTACACTATCGCCGATTAGCAGGACTGGCATATCTGCCTTTAAAAACGCCTTTAAAATTCGTTTGGCGTGTGGGTCATTAAATAATTTGTCAACGCTCCTAATACCACCAGGAATTATCAGGCCATCAAAGTCTATCGCCAATGTATCCGAGACATCTGCGTGAACAGGAAAGAAATGACCCCAATTACCTTCATACCAACCATTCACCAAATTTTTTACTCTTGAAACCACTTTCACTGTGGCCCCTAATTCAATTAAACGTTTTTGTGGGTCAGTGAATTCCACCTCATCAAAACCATTTGAAACCAAAATTGCTACGGTGCGTCCGTCAAGAAGTTTCTCATTCATACTTTAGTCCCGTTCCTGCTAATGAACCAAATAACCAATGATTTGGTTAAGTTTAGGAGTAAAATCAATCTTTAAAACCGGTTTGCATTAACCGCCCCACGACGACCTGCTGAAAGCACAGATTAACCGTCAGACAACACCGTCAAAATAAAACTGCTGTTTTCTATAAAATAACACCGTAATGCGATAAGCTTATGCCAAGGAATATTAGTCCACGTGAACTACATCGGCCCCACTATAATTTCAACCCCTTGATAGAATAATCCTTAAATAAAGCACGCAAATCGGATTAACAATAAAATAAACACTTAGTTTTGAATATTAAAGATAATGGCTTTATTTATTTAACGTCTTAAAAATATAAGAAAAAATTAGTTATAATATGCAGAGCACTTACTATAACATTTTGAATATCATTCAGGTTATTTTATCTCAAAAAAATAGAACCACAGGAGGTAATAGGGTGTATTGTCAGACTACAAAGTCTATCCGCATTAGCGTTAAGACAACCTTTCTAGAGAAACAATCGTCGCCAAGAGAGTCCTATTTTGTGTGGGCATATCAAATAAAAATCGAAAATTTGGGGAGTGCCAAAGTTCAACTTTTGAATCGCAAATGGTCTATAACCGATGCAGATGGTCAAACCCAAATAGTGAAAGGGCCGGGGGTGGTCGGGGAACAACCCGTTATTCAGCCTGGAGGAAGCTTCGAGTATACCAGCGGGACGCCTTTAAAAACGCCTTCTGGATTAATGGTAGGGGTTTATGAAATGGCCGACTCCCAAGGCATTGAGTTTGATGTTAATGTGCCAGCGTTTTCTTTGGATAGTCCTCATCAAACAGTAAAATTAAATTGACGGACGATATGGATTATCTAATAACTAAAGAGCAAGCGAATGCCTCAATGGCGGTAGAGACCTAAGGCATGGTTTTATTAAAGCAATATGTCAACCTCAGTATTAGCTTTGCCGTTGAGTAATGTGTAAAATCGCAATATAAAGAATAATCTAG
>CALIMD010000380.1 GCA_938028645.1 uncultured Alphaproteobacteria bacterium | reverse complement strand
TCATTGCTCAACAAAACTTTTCCGTGCCGTCAAAATTATTTCCTCTAACAAGTCTTTATTACCTATCGTATTTGCAAGTAATAAAATTATTTTAGCGTTTAAACGGCGACTTTCGTCATCCGAGAGCCCATCGTGCGCATTTACTAGGACTTCATAAAAATCGTCCGGCGATTCAAAGTTTTGTTCCTTTATATTATAAATCATCTGCTCTCCTAATGACCCATGGCCTTCTCAAGTGCACAATTTATTTCTTTCTGAGGGGGGCTGTCTTTCCATCTAGCCGCGATGTATTGATCTGGACGAATTAGATAAACACTGCCAGGTTTAGCCGCCCATTTTGTAAAACAAGTATTATTTTTATCAGACAGAATCAAAGCGCCATTTTTATTCTTTATCTCTCGATCAGAAACAAATACGATTTTTATTTTTGGTTTCCAAGAACAAGCTAATTCCCGTATTTGTCTTATTTTATTACTGAAAAATAATGGCTCATCCACGAATGAAAGAAGACAAAACTCAGTTCCCAATTCAGTTAGCAACCATACAGAATCGTCACCCGCGAATACGGACGTATCTATGCTTAATTCTCCTGGCCTTGGTCCTTTGGCTTTAAATGACGGATCATCAATTGAGTTCAATGGAGAGTCTTTGTAGAAATGCGGCGAAGACAAACGCCCACTGTTTATCAACTGCCGTGCAAAGGGCATTTCCTCTGATAACAAGAACACTGCGTCTCTAAACTCCTCACTTGCTTTGTTCTTTGGTGTCATGAAATTTGTACTCCGGGCCGAGTTTAAAATATTTTCATCGGCGGCTGGGATACGCTCCCTATCATAGGAATTCAAAAGTGTTTTTGGCGCATATCCCTTTAGCACGGCGGATATTTTCCAACTTAAGTTATCAACATCCTGAATCCCACCATTACCGCCCCGGGCCCCAAAAGGGCTTACAACATGAGCAGAGTCACCCGCGAAAAAAATTGGCCCAATGGTAAATTTATCCATTCGCCGACAGGAAAAAGTGTAAACACTGATCCATTCAAGATCAAAATTTATCCCCTCACCTAACATTTTTTCAATCCTGTGTTTTACGCGGTCTGGATTACTTTCAATCTTGGGGTCTGCGTCAGAATCTAATTGAAGGTCGATACGAAGAATATTATCCGGCTGCACGTGGAGCAACGCAGATTGACCTTGATGAAAAGCCGGTTCAAACCAAAACCTCCTCTCCATAGGAAAGGACTTTTCCACGTGAATATCGGTTATTAAAAATTTTTCCTCAAACTTTTGTCCTTTCAATTTTAAGCCTAATTTATTTCGAAAGAGACTCTTTACTCCATCTGCCGCGATTACGTATTGGGTTTCTATATAGTATTCACCCTCTGGTGTTTTTACTGTAAGCAACACGGTAGAGTCTTTTTGAAGGTCGAAACTTATTACTTCATGCGATCTTCTGATGTCGTTGAATCTCAGCGTCTCAATATGACGTTCTAAAAACTCTTCGAAATAATACTGCTGTAAATTAATAAATGCCGGCATTTGAAAATCAGGTTCAGCTTGAAGATCGAAATTGTAGACCTCTCTGTGCCCCCTATAAACTCTACCTTGTTTCCAAGTTACTCCTTTTTCCAGCATCTTTTTCGCTGAGCCTGATCTATTTAAAATCTCTAACGTGCGTTGCGACCAGCAAATCGCCTTACTCCCATCCGAGAAAGAGGTAGACGCCTCAAGCACAACTGATTTGATCCCAAGGTTAGCAAGTTCTGCAGCTGCAGCTAAACCAACGGGACCCGCTCCCACTATTACAACATCTTCATATTGGGTATTTAATTGTTTCATGACCCTAAACGCATACTAATCATTGTTTAGGAACCGGAGTTGCTGCCGATAGAGCACCACATAAAACAGCCATTTTTGATAATGGATGTTCTACAAATAAATTTAATATTCCTTTGATTACATTGACTAGCTGGCTATCCAAAGAAGGGTCAAATGGCACTAGCTCTTGCGCCATGCCTGCCCCAATTGAATATGCCTCTGAGCGAACAGAAGCAATAATCGATTTTATATGTGTATCATTTTCATACGGTGACAGAAGTGTATGTATTAGTCCAAGATAGCCGGGCCAATATGCCAAGTGTCTATACATACTCGCTATAATTCTTCCATCCTCTTCACATATATTGTTTAAATACTGAACTAATTCTTGGATAGGTTTGTCAAGGTCGGACATCGCAGGTAGAGGAGGCAGAGGAGCAAGGGGAGCGACTAGTTCATATGAAGGCTCTCTAATCGTTTCTTTCCATTGCTGGCTACCGCTCTCCATAGAGGCTAGCGCCGAACTCAAACCAATTAGATTAATGCTATTCGTTTGATTATAAGACTTGAGGATATTACTTATATTGATATGTCCAAGATTATCGACACCGCATGCCGTCAGTGCGTGTTGAGATATGGGTTGTATTTGGGGTAAAGAAAGAGTTTCTCTAAATCTTTTGGCTTCGGTTAATACTAATCCAGACTTATATACAGGCTTCAACATCTTCCAGACTGCCTGCAACGCTCCCGGAGTTATAGCTAAATGGCGCCATATAAGGTTAACAACGTCCGCCCCAGTGGTGCCTTTTATATCCAGAAAAATTTCCAGTATTTCACCTTCTGCCTCGCTCTCTAAAACAGCGGGAACAGGATCGGCATTCAATAACATCATTATTTTTTTCCCTGTCAATAGAAATACGTGTCAATATTTTTAAGAGAAATCATGCAGCATACAATCGGCTTTTCGCTGCCATCTCTATTTATTTAGCTTTCTTTTGGTTATCAATAGAGCTATCGATCCCCTCTTCTTTTTGGTTTTCTATATCTCTATAGGGGTCAGTTTTGAATAGAGTTTCAAGTTTTTCTATGTCTTTCTGAGACGCATTAATTATGGCTTCACTTCTCTCTGCTATAGATTGGACTTGATTAAGCCTGAGGTTTCTATGAAGCCGCCAGGTTACCGCGCATATAACGACGTTTATGATGCCAAATGTAAGCGGCTGGAGAGTTTTAATAGGGAACTCATAAAACTCCATTGCTGCTCCAAGACCAAAAATAGCACTAATACCACTCACTGCAGCAACAACTCCCCATCTATCTGGAAAAACAGCCAAGCACTTTCTCCTTTATTATTTTAATATCCTTCAATCTTCTAAGATTATTAAATAAAACCTGTAAAATTTACGATTCATTAATTAATCAGTTGAAACCCTTCCAACGATTTTAACACCACCCAAACCAGTCATCCGAACTACAATAATTTCTCCTGAGGACGGATAGACCTCCGTTAAAGCAGTTATGTTTACTTGATGCGTTACAAGTATAATTGGAGTTTTATTATTTAACCTAAACAACCAATCTTTTAACTGGCTTGTTTGTTTATCTTTTAAATGAAAGTTTTCAAAAAATGAATTGAGAATAGGTAACTCTGTTACGTACCCTAGATTTAATATTTTTGCTGTTTCTTTGCATCGACACCACTGGCTGGAAAAGATTTGTGGGGCTATTGTAAGATTAGCTCGAAGTTTCTTACCAATTCTAAACGCTTGGCTACGACCTTCGTTTGATAAATTTCTTTGCGTTTTGCAGTCATTAACATTGAAATTGTCGGGGTCTCCTGTCCCAGGAGCTAAAGCATGCCGTAATAGGTAGATATTTCCAGCGCTATAAAGAGAAGGTGCGACTTCTTTTTTTAAAGCACCAGACTGACTTACGTTTGGAATTAAGACAATTAGGAAAAACAATAAAAAAACAAACGGTCTCACAATAATCTGTCACCTAGCTTCTATCTCAATCCCCACAATAATGTAGGAATATTGTCTGTATAAAAAGTTAATTATTTCAGAAAACTGGCGGCCCCTGCAGGACTCGAACCTGCAACACCTTGCTTCGAAGGCAAGTACTCTATCCAGTTGAGCTAAGGAGCCGCTGCGAAGGAAAATACGACGCAACCTCCCAGAAAACAAGAGCTTTCGCAAAATAAGTCGTTGATAAGTCGCAATTTAAGGCGCGAACGAAATAATGTATTATAATCAATTACATACCATCGCACGCGTTCCTTTCGCAAATTGAGTAGTTAAATTTTTGGGAAAAGAAAACTGAGATGATATGATCTACCGCTATTTCGCTCCCCTCATCAGCATTTTTAACGCCTTTCCCATTACTAACAACGGCAACAGTTATTGTTTTTCATCCATATCGTCTCTCACTAGTTGTCCCACAGCAGTTGCACCTACATGGGAAACAACAAAGACGGGTTATCCCATCAAGGGCAATATAATTTTATTTGGCTTAAGCGATAATTTATCGCTCAATGTCCAATCTTTATTATACGAAATTTCTTGTCACGGC
>CALIMD010000379.1 GCA_938028645.1 uncultured Alphaproteobacteria bacterium | reverse complement strand
ACATATTGGAAATAGAACCTTCTGCTTTAAAAACTTCTATTAAATCGGGAAATCGTTGTTTGGGAAAATAATGGGACCCAATCGCCAAGGGGCGATTATCTATTTCGCGAATTGTTTCCAGGCAAAAAACGTCTGTTTTTTCGTCAATCTTTAGAGATCCTGCGATGTCCCGATCAGCAGATATGGTTGTAATGCTACGCGTCTTGGCAATTGGGTTTTTATTTTGTTTCAGAACGGTTTCAGTGAACCGAGTTCTTCTACCTAGTTGATAATCAACCAAATGGTCAACTACAAAAGTACCACGTCCCTGCTCAACTTTTAATAATCCCTCTTCCACTAATTCGGCGATTGAACGCCTTATAGTGTGCCGGTTTACTTTAAACTGTTGGGCGAGCAAGATCTCCGTGGGAAGTTTACAACCAGGCCTCAAAATATCTTTACTAATATCACCTTTAATTTGGTCCGCTATTTGCCTCCATAACGCCAATCCAGCAACACGATCCATTTTTTATCCTCAAAATTAATGCCGTGATTCGGTAACAAAACTTCAATAATTATTTTACTTTACTTCATTAGCAATACTGCTAGTTTTACTCATAATTCATCTAAACGTCTAGACGTATATTAAATTGGTTGGGATTTTTATGAAACAGGCTGAAGAACCCGGAAGAATAAAAAGAGAGATAAGTAGAAAGTCGTGGCTTTCCATTCTTGCAAAATCCCCATTTTCCGAAATTCAAACCCTGTGGGAAAAATTAGAACTTAATCTTGAGTGGGAACTGATACGGAAACCTGAAATTGGAATGGTTATGGTTCAAGGACGAACCGGCGGCAATGGACAGGCCTTTAATCTTGGAGAAATGACAGTCACAAGAGCGGCTGTTAGGCTTAAAAATGGATATGCAGGACTAGGATATGTTCAAGGGCGATCGAAAAAACAGGCAGAGCTTTGTGCGGTAATAGATGCAACTCTTCAGACACCAGCCAACCACTCAAAAGTCGTTAATAATTTAATTACTCCACTCAAAGACAATCTTGACAGTCTGAAAAAACACCGGAGCAAGAAGGCCGCAAACACAAAAGTCGACTTTTTTACACTGGTTCGAGGGCATTAGAATGTCCATTGATGAACAATCTATGAGTGACCTACCGATTGGCAAATCGTTTGAAGATCCATCCCATGAGAGCCAATATATCTTCCGACAAATACTTAAATCGATGTCAGAACCGGGGCGTATAGTAACATTAAACACGCAAATAGTTCCTCCTCCTCCCCTTTCCATAGCCACTGCTGCTATTTGTCTCAGCCTGCTAGATTTTGAGACCAAATTGTGGATTGATTCTTCTCTCGATACCGATGAAGCTAAACAATATTTAAAATTTCATACCGGTTTGAAAATTGCTGACCAACCGCAGCAAGCAAATTTTTGTATCCTTGGGACACAAATACCAAACTTGGACCTGTTCAATTCTGGGACCGAGGATTATCCAGAAAACGGTGCAACATTAATAATTCAGACAGATGAAATAACAGATCAAGCACAACTTCAATTGGAGGGACCAGGAATCGAAACCTCTAGGCATCTTTCTATTGGTACAATAAATAAACGTTTTTGGGCGAATAGAGATAATCTTCAGTCATTATTTCCGAGAGGTTTAGATTTCATCTTTACCCAAAATGACATAGCGGTTTCCCTCCCCCGAACCACAAAAGTTACAGTTTTAAAAACCCAACTGAATGGATACTAATTATGTACGTGGCTGTTAAAGGTGGCGAAAGTGCAATTAGAAACTCTCAGCAACTCCTCGCAGAAGAAAGACGGGGAGATAGGAATGTAGAAGAGCTAACGTTGGATCAAATCCAAAACCAAATGTCTCTCGCAGTCGATAGAGTTATGGCGGAAGGTTCATTATATGACAAAGAACTGGCCGCGTTAGCTATTAAACAGTCTCGCGGCGACCTTGTTGAAGCAATATTCCTTTTAAGAGCTTACAGAACAACCCTTCCAAGATTTGGCACTACAATACCGATCGAAACGGCGAATATGTCTATCCGACGCAGAATATCTGCTACTTTCAAGGACCTACCTGGAGGGCAGGTTTTAGGTCCAAGTTTTGACTATACCCATCGATTATTAGATTTTTCATTAGCCGCTAACGGCGATGTTCCTGACGCGGTGGAGGCCGAGGACGCAGTAGACCAAAATATGCCAAGGGTCACCGACCTTCTTAATAACGAAGGGCTAATTGAAGAAGAAACGACAGAGGATGACAGTGAACCATTCGACATCACTAGGCAATCTCCTAAATTCCCAGCAGAACGCACAGCCCGCCTTCAGAATCTCGCCAGAGGGGATGAAGGTTTTTTACTCGCGTTAGCCTACTCAACACAGCGGGGCTGGGGAAGGAATCATCCCTTTGCCGGAGAAATACGCATGGGCGAGTTATCTATAGAATTCATCCCTGACGAACTTGGGTTTCCTATTGAAATCGGCGAGATAACGATAACTGAGTGCCAAATGATTAACCAGTTTAAAGGATCTTCTGAGATTCCCGCTCAATTTACTAGAGGTTATGGACTAAGTTTTGGACATAATGAGCGCAAAACTATGGCGATGGGGATAATCGACAGGGCGCTTCGTGCTCGAGAGCTAGATGAGCAGGTACAAGCACCTGCACAAGACGAAGAATTCGTATTGAGCCACTCCTGTAACGTCGAGGCTTCAGGATTTGTTCAGCATCTTAAATTACCTCATTACGTCGATTTTCAATCTGAATTAGTGACCGTCAGAGCCCTCAGAGAAGCAGTTAATAACGATAAACCAAACGAGGCTGAGCCAATTCCTGGCATAGTGGCGGCGGAGTAGAACTAATGACCGCGTCCTCTCAAAACAAGAACACTAATGGTTCAATGGAGAAACCTGAGATATTAGAAGGCTATAATTTCGCCTATCTTGATGATCAAACAAAACGTATGATTAGACGAGCAATCCTCAAAGCGGTTGCTATCCCTGGATATCAGGTGCCATTTGGCAGCAGAGAAATGCCGTTGCCATTTGGTTGGGGAACAGGAGGCATTCAGGTCACCGCAAGTATCATCGGCCAAGATGATATCCTCAAGGTTATTGATCAAGGCTCCGATGACACTACAAATGCCGTAAACATCAGAAACTTTTTTGGAAAGACCGCCGGCGTTGATACAACTGAAAAGACAAACAAAGCAACTGTGATCCAAACCCGTCACAGAATTCCCGAAACACCATTATCCAAGGATCAAATCCTTGTTTATCAAGTCCCTATCCCAGAGCCCCTTCGTTGGTTAGAGCACCGCGAAACAGAGACAAGAAAAATGCATGCGTTGGCTGAATATGGCGTTATGCATGTTGGGTTATATGAGAACATTGCACACTATGGAAGAGTGACTACGTCCTACGATTACCCTGTCCAAGTTGATGACCGCTACATCATGTCACCCAGTCCAATACCAAAATTTGACAACCCCAAAATGGATAAAATGCCTGCTTTACAATTATTCGGTGCTGGACGCGAAAAGAGAATTTATGCTGTTCCCCCGTTCACCAAAGTAAAAAGTCTAGATTTTGATGATTATCCATTTACGATCGAGAGTTGGGAGGAATCATGTGCACTCTGCGGGTCATCAAATAGTTTTTTGGACGAAGTCATTACCGATGATGAGGGGACACGCATGTTTGTTTGCTCCGATAGTAATTTTTGCAAAGAACAAATAGAAAAGTTAACGAATGCACCACTGGTCCAAAACGGAGATAGTTCTTGACTATGAGTCTGCAAAACCCACTTCTAAAAGTGGAAAACCTGTCTCATTATTATGGAGACCAGATCGGCTGTGAAAATATAAATTTTGATATCTATAATGGCGAAGTGCTTGGAATTGTTGGCGAGTCAGGTTCTGGAAAAACGACACTCTTAAAAATTATATCGGGACTACTATGCCCGAACGCGGGATCTGTAGCGTTCGATACAAGAATAGAAGGCCCCCGGGATATATATAAAATGAGTGAGCCTGAACGCCGTCTGCTAATGCGCACCGACTGGGGCATTGTTTATCAGAATCCCAAGGATGGACTTCGCATGAATGTATCCGCAGGAGCAAATGTCGGGGAACGCCTGATGGCAATCGGCAATAGAAATTATGCTAATATCCGTTCTGATTCGAGTGATTGGCTTGAGAAAGTAGAAATGGACCTTGAAAGAATGGACCATTTCCCCGAAACCTTTTCTGGAGGAATGCTTCAAAGGCTTCAGATAGCCCGAAATTTGATCACAAAGCCTCGTCTTGTTTTCATGGATGAGCCAACAAGTGGTTTAGATGTGTCCGTTCAAGCCCGTCTCTTGGATCTAGTCCGAGGCCTCGTAAGTCAACTTGGTATAGCCTGTGTAATTGTAAGTCATGATCTCGGTGTGATGCGTCTACTGTCTCATCGGCTAATGGTAATGAAATCTGGAAAGGTTGTGGAGCACGGCTTAACAGACCAGGTTTTGGATGACCCACAAAATCCCTACACGCAATTATTAGTATCTTCAATTCTTCCTGTTTGAATCAAAAATGAAAAATAATGCCATAGAAGTCCTAACGGTCAAAAATTTAAAAAAGAGTTTCATACTTCATAACCAGAATAGCATAGAGCTTCCTGTTTTTGATAATATTTCCTTCTCGTTAAAAGAAGGAGAATGCCTGGTTCTTGCTGGTCCATCCGGAACTGGAAAATCGACGCTTCTCCGATCTATTTATGGGAATTATCTTACACATTTGGGCGAAATAAATATTTTTCATAATAAATCGTGGATAAATTTAGTAGAGGCCACTCCCCATTCGATTCTAAATGTAAGGAGACAAACTCTTGGTTATGTAAGTCAATTTTTACGGGTAATACCAAGAATTTCAACGCTTGATCTCGTTGCTGAACCTCTTCTGGAGCAGGGGGAAACAAAGGTAAATTCTATTAACCGGGCGAAAGATATTCTTCAGAAATTAGCTATACCTGAAACCCTTTGGGATCTTCCCCCCGCAACTTTCTCGGGAGGAGAACAACAGCGTGTCAATATTGCTATAACTTTTGTCCGAGAATTCCCTATTTTATTACTGGACGAGCCAACAGCTTCTTTAGACCAGAAAAATAAGCAAGCGGTTATAGATCTGATCATAAACGCAAGGACCAAAGGAACTGCAATAATAGGCATCTTTCACGATGAATATGTTCGCAATGCCGTAGGAACTAGTATCTTTGATATAGAGGAGGCAAAACGCGCGGCATGATAAATTCATCAAATGAAATTATACTTACAAATACCAACATCATTCTTTCAAACGAGATTATTTACGGCTCAGTAAAAATTCGAGATGGATGTATCAGCGAAATTGACGATAAGCCTACTTCGATAAAAAATAGTATTGATTTAGAGGGTGATTTTTTACTTCCGGGTTTGATTGAATTACATACGGATAATCTGGAAAGGCATTGCGTCCCTAGGCCTAGCGTTCTATGGCCCTTCCGTTCCGCAGTCATTGCACATGACGCCGAAATAGCAAGTGCAGGTATTACAACCGTTTTCGATGCTATCGCCGTCGGAGGTGCGATTCTGAATAAAGACCGTGATACGGTGTTAATCGATGCAGCTGATGCTGTTAGGGACGC
>CALIMD010000378.1 GCA_938028645.1 uncultured Alphaproteobacteria bacterium | reverse complement strand
ATTGGCCTCTTTAATACCTGATAAATGTATCTTTCGACCGAACAAAGTTTCAACATAACCATTTTCACGGGCAGTAATTTTAGTGTCTTCCATATAAGTTTTAATTCCAGGATATTTATTAAAGTAGGAGTCTATAAAGTTTTTTGCTTCACTTTGAGGGCAACGTAATTGTCGAGCCAACCCAAAACTCGAGATACCATAAATTATACCAAAATTGATTGCTTTGGCATTTCGTCTGACCATTGGGTCTATATTTTCAAGCGATACATCGAAAACCTCGGAAGCTGTTTGAGCATGAATATCTATGCCATCATGAAAAGCTTTTTTTAGACTTTCAATATTTGCGATATCTGCAAGTAGACGAAGTTCTATCTGCGAGTAGTCAATCGAGATAAAAGTATTTCCGCTTTCAGCTATAAAGGCAGTTCGAATCCTCCGGCCGTCTTCAGTGCGAATGGGTATGTTTTGTAAATTTGGAGAATTTGAACTTAGACGGCCTGTATTGGCTCCTGTCATTGAATATGAAGTATGTATTCTGCCGGTTAATGGATTGATTTCTTGAATAAGAGCATCCGTGTAAGTAGATTTTAGTTTAGAAATTTGACGCCATTCAATTATCTTTTCTGCCAAATTACTTCCATTAGCGGCTAATTCCTCGAGTACCTCGGCTCCCGTGCCATAGGCCCCGCTTTTATTTTTTTTCCCACCGGCTAGTCCTAGCTTATCGAATAGTACTTCGCCTAATTGCTTAGGAGAGCCAATATTGAACTCGGAACCTGACGCCAAATATATTTCCTCGGCTTGGTTTTCTAGTCTTTTACTAAAATCTTCTGACATTTTTTTGAGAATTAATGGATCGACTTTTATGCCATTATTTTCCATCTGGGTAAGTATTGGAATGAGCGGTCTTTCTAATGTTTCATAGACCGTTGTCATTTTATTTCTAGCCAACATGCCTTTCAGTTTTTTATGAAGTCTAAACGTCATATCAGCATCTTCGGCAGCATAATCGAGTGCTTTTTCTACATCTACTTCGGCAAAGCTGATTTGTGATTTTCCAGAGCCACAAAGATCCTTGTATTTTATATTTGTGTGATCAAAATGCAGCTCTGATAGTTCGTCTAATCCATGACCATGAAGCCCCCCCTCTAAAACATAGGATAGACACATGGTGTCATCTACTGACTTAAGTCCTATGCTCCCATTCTTTGCTTGTTGAACTACCAACGCATCATATTTTATATTATGACCAATTTTGAGTATGCTTGGGTCCTCTAACATGGGTTTTAATAAAGCGATAGCTTCGTCAAATGGTATTTGCTTTATCGCACTAGTCCCATCAGTTAACAGACTGCTTTGATGCGAAGAGTTATGCCTTAATGGCACATAACCTGCTTTTCCATTTTTTGTTGCAAGAGATATCCCTATCAACGTAGCTTGAGTAGCGTCTAGTGAATCAGTCTCTGTATCGAAAGCAACGATACCTATTTTCGTAATTTCTTCTAACCATTTCTCCAATAGATCTCTCTCCTGGATTAATTCATAGCTTTTCTCAGTTTCGGACTGATCGGCATTTTGTAACTCTGCTTTACCGTCAAAGTTATTCTTTTGAACCTCGTATCGTGCTGTTAACCTTTTAAAGCCTTGCGTTTTCAGAAATTTCAGCACTGTATGGGGATCTGGAGCACTTATCTTCAATGATTGAAGTGATTGAGGAACTTCAATATCCGTTTTTAATGTAACTAAATCACGACTTATTAGAGCCATTTCTGAAAAATTTATTAGATTATCTCGTCTTTTGGGCTGTTTTATTTCATTAGCATTACTGAGCAATGAGTTGAGGTCACCGTACTCCATTATTAATTGGGCCGCTGTTTTCACACCTATACCAGGAACTCCTGGAACATTATCTGCAGAATCGCCTGCCAAGCTCTGTACATCGATTACTTTCTGTGGCTCCACACCAAATTTTTCAATGACTTCAGCAACGCCAATATATTTATTTTTCATCGGGTCATGCATTACCACCTCATCACTGACCAGTTGCATTAGGTCCTTATCGGAAGATACAATGGTGACCTTTGCGCCCTCGCTAATAGCAAGTTTTGTATAAGAGGCTATTAAATCGTCGGCCTCAAAGCCATCCATTTCAATACAAGCTAGGTTAAAGGCTTTTACTGCCTCTCTAATGATAGAGAATTGTGGGATTAATTCCTCGGGCGCAGGGGGACGGTTAGCCTTGTATTGATCATAAATGTCATTTCTAAAGGTTTTACGGGCCGTATCAAATATGACTGCGCAATGATTCGCTTCTAGATCGTCAATCAACTTTATTAGCATATTGGTAAAGCCGAAAACAGCATTTGTTGGAGTTCCGTCTTCTCTACTCATCGGGGGCAGCGCATGGAAAGCTCGAAAAATAAAGCCAGATCCGTCGACTAGACAAAAATGAGGTTTGGATACAACATTTTGAGTTGTTTTATCGGCCATATTTATGAATCCATTGTTGTCATATATCTTAAGAAGTGTATCGCTTAAGTGACGGGATGCAAGTGCCCATTATATTTTGGGAGATTGCAATCACGGTAAAAAGTTTAGTGTCAACCTTGATAAAATTATGCATTTGACTGCATACTGATTTAATTCGAAATAATAATTTGGCAGGCAGGCTTATGTCTAATACTTCGCTCGTATCTACGAAAGTGCGTTATATCAATTCTGAATGGAAGGGGCGTGATGAAGCGCCTCGCATAGGCTCAAAAGAGTCGCGGAGGGAGAATACTGCTTACCAAGATATTAACGTGCACGATGCCCGCCCAAGAATTATTAAAGATGAAATTGGCCTTGAAAAAACAGGGTTTACTCTGGTCGAGAACGTTTCTTCCTGTAGTAATTTCAGAGATGAAAAAGCTATCAAGGAGATATACCTTCCTGAAATGCGAAATTTAATATGTCAGGTTACAGGTGCCTCCGCCGCTTATCATTATGGATTTTTGGTAAGGACAGAAAAGCCAGTTGATTTTAATGATGGGTACGCTCGGTTTGTGCATTGCGATTATAACGTAGAGCGTATTGAAAGTATGTCCCATGATGTTCTCCGTGATAATGGTGTAGAACCAAAAAAGGGGGAATTGTACGCCTGGTTCAATACATGGCAACCATTCGATAATCCTGCTATAAATAATCCACTTGCATTTATTGATGCAGGTACCCTCCCGCGGGAAGATGTAATAGATTATTATTACACCGGTCGAAACAGAGATAGCTTGGTTGCTGCGCCAGTGTATAATCCTAACCATAGATGGTGTTACTTTCCAGAAATGACTACCGACGAGGTCATCATTTTAAAACAAATGGACCAGCGCCCGGATAGGGTAGTTTATTGTCCGCACACGTCATTCGATAACCCTACTGCAAAAGCAGAGGCGCCACCGCGGAGAAGCATAGAAACGCGTGTGTTGGCAGTATTTAAATAACCATTAAGCGTATTTTTGACGCAAAATTAAAATGGTTTCAGTCTATTAGTATAGACGGAAAACGGAGAGTCTTTTGAAAGTGTTTAGTGAACTATAAATTGGAGTGAACAAATTTATGCCGAAAGATGGTGGTAAAGGTGTAGCCTTAATTATAGGGGCTGGTGATGCTACTGGCGGGGCAATAGCAAAGAAGTTCGCTATGCAAGGCTACGAAGCCGTCATAACCCGTCGAAAGGTTGAGAGGCTTAACCCGGTTACGGAGGACATTAGGTCTGCCGGAGGAATTGTTCATCCATTTGGAGTTGATGCTCGCCGCGAAGAAGAAATGGTATCTTTTGTTAAAAAGGTAGAAGATGAAATAGGAGCGATCGAAGTGGCAGTTTATAATGTTGGTGGGAACGTTCGTTTTGGTATTTCAGAAACTACGTCGCGCATATTTTTTAAAGTTTGGGAAATGTGCTGCTTTGGTGGTTTTTTAATGGGTAGGGAAGTCTCTAATTATATGAGAACCCGTGAACGTGGTACTATTATATTTACTGGCGCTACGGCAAGCGTTCGAGGTGGAAATGGGTATTCGGCATTTGCAGCTGGAAAGCATGGGTTGCGGGCGCTTGCTCAATCCATGGCGCGGGAACTATCTCCTAAGGGTATCCATGTTGGGCATGTCGTTATAGATGGTGCTATTGATACGGAGTGGATAAAAGAAATGTTCCCCGATCGTTATTCAAAGAAGGATCAAGACGGTATATTAAATCCGGACTCTATCGCTGATTCTTATTGGGCATTACACCAGCAACCTAGGAATGCGTGGACTTTTGAGATGGATTTGAGGCCTTGGATAGAGACATGGTGATACTGAAACGTTTAATGGCAAAGGTAAAATATGGCCGCTAAGGCTTTAATGTTTCAAGGTACAGGATCGGATGTTGGAAAGTCATTGCTTGTAGCTGGTTTATGCCGATTAGCTTCAAAAAAAGGTATATGTGTTCGACCGTTTAAACCTCAAAACATGTCAAATAATGCAGCAGTAACGGCCGATAATGGCGAAATTGGTCGAGCGCAAGCATTGCAAGCATTGGCGGCAGGGATCCAACCAAGTATACACATGAATCCAATTTTACTTAAGCCAGAGACTGAAAATGGTTCTCAGATTGTAGTCCAAGGTCGTCTTTATGGACATGCGACAGCAAAGCAATATCAAAAGATGAAGGCAGACTTATTTCCGTTTGTTATGGATAGCTTTGAGAAAATTAGAGAAGAGGCGGATTTAGTATTAATAGAAGGAGCTGGCAGCCCCGCTGAAATTAACCTTCGAGCAAATGATATAGCTAATATGGGATTTGCAACAGTGGCTAATATTCCCGTTGTCCTGATTGGTGATATTGATAGAGGTGGCATAATAGCAAGTATAGTAGGAACTAAAGCAGTCCTCTCGGATATCGATAAAGCACAAATTAAAGCTTTTGTTATTAATAAGTTTCGAAGAGATGTATCGCTATTTTCGGATGGGATGGCACAAATTGAAAACTTTACAAGATGGAGGGGACTTGGAGTGATTCCATGGTTTGAAGAAGCCTCAAAACTTCCTGCAGAAGATGCAATGGGGCTGAAAGCTATAGTGAACTCAGAAAGAAATGAGTTTATAGTGGCAGTCCCCCAACTTTCGAGAATTGCCAACTTTGATGACCTTGATCCTTTAAGAATGGA
>CALIMD010000377.1 GCA_938028645.1 uncultured Alphaproteobacteria bacterium | reverse complement strand
AAAAACCTAGGTTAGGAAATTATCCATTTCGAGTCTTGGGAACTTAAAGATAAGAGATCTTTAGTTATATGCTTATCTAACCGTTGTTATAATTTTTCCAAGGGACCCAAAATCGGCTGTTATTAGATCCCCATTTTGGATGGCCAGCGGGGGAGCACACGTACCTGTTGTGACAACCTCCCCGGCTGTGAGGTCTATTCCGTTTTCTGATAGTTCGTTGACAAGCCACGTTAATGCGATCCGAGGATCCCCCAACACATTGGAGCCTTTACCAGTGCTACAACGTCCATCTTGCGAATAAATACCGACGTGGTGTTTCGATAAATCTAACGTCAACCAATTATCATTTACAGGCGCGCCTATTATAAATTCATGTGCACAGGCGTTATCAATAATTAATTGTATCTCACCCACGGCAGAAAAGTCTTCTAGCCTCGAATTTGGAATTTCTATAGCCAGATGCAATGTATCAACGCCCGACATTACTTCTTTTTGGGAATAATTTTCAGTTCTAGAAAATAATGTCTTTTTCATTCTGAAGGCAAATTCAGGCTCTGCCACCGCCATGCGATTGAACCCAAATGTCAGTACAGAATTAGGTCCAAAAACACGCTCTTTTAGCAGCCTCCCCGCAATGGGTCCCGTCACACCAATATGTTGCTGACCTGCAATACTAGTAGCTGCGATTTTCCATCCAAAGCCAGGATAGTCGGTTTTAGAGAGATAATGAGATTGAATAGCGTAGGCTTCTCGGCGCGTTGCAGGAATTAGTTGCTCTGGAACCATTGAAATTGTCCGCCCACTATTCCAGCATTCCCAAATTAAATCAGCCGCTTCAATCAATTTCTAATATCTCCACTAGTCTTTTATTCATCTACCAAACTTCGGCGTGAGGTCTAATTTCAACATCAAAACTCCATGCTCCCTTGGGTTGATGCGCTAAATGGAACACCTCGTCTGCTATTTCTTCTGGTTTAATGAAAAAATCATCTGGCTTTTCAGGGCTTCGCTTCCGCGTCCAACGCAAATCTATCACAGCATCGATAGTGACATAGGCGACATGAATACCTTTTGGCCCCGCATCCCGCGCTATTGACTGGGCCAAAATGCGTTGCGCAGCTTTGGTCGGCGCAAAACCTGCGTATCTTGCCCTCCCCCGATGCGCAGATGTATTGCCGGTGCAAATTAAACTGCCTGTTCCTTTTTCAATCATTGAAGGAAGTGTCAGGCGGGCTAAATGCAATAATGCCATTGTATTCACTTTAAAATTACGCTCCAAATCAGCAGGGTCTATCTCAAGAAAGCTGCCCCAGCTTCCTCCAACCGCATTATGAATAACAACAGAGGGAGCGCCTAGATCACTTTCTATTGCCTTAACAGTAGTCGTAAAAGATTCGATATCTGTAACATCACACGGGTAAGCAGATGCTCCATTGATCGTTTTTTCCATCTCGGCTAATCTATCACCTCGTCTAGCAAGCATGGCAACATTGTAACCCGAACTAGCAAATCTTCTAACAATCGCGTTTCCGGTGCCCCAACCCACGCCAGTGACTAAGCAGGACTTCTTTTCCATAAAAAACTTCTCCTAAAAACTATGTTTTTATAACGTCACATTAAGGCACAAATCGTAATATCTATCTGATCGCCGTTATGATTCTATTTTGCGCCACTTTATTCTGCGGAATTTCGATGCAAAAATATCATTAAGTAGCAACCATAGAAGGAAAACACAAAATGTCCCTCCACGGAAGAGTTGTTATTGTGACGGGTGCAGCTGGAGGTTTTGGACAAGTAATATGCTCAAGCTTTCTTGAGGCAGGTGCCAAAGTTGTAGCGATCGATGTAAGCAACGAAGTCCTAGAAATAATTGAGAAACAGAATAGTACGTATAGAAAAGAAACGCTTATCACAAAAGCGGTTGATATTTCTGATTACTTCCAGTGTCAAACCGCAGTGCACGAAGCCGCGGATTATTTTGATGGTGTAGATATTTTAATCAACAATGCGGGCCTTGGAATGGGGTCTGTTAGACGGGATCATCATATAAAATTAGTTAGTATTGATGAATTAACTCCAGACATCTGGAATAAAATGATAGATGTTAATCTCACGGGTCCCTGGAATATGACTAAAAGCAGTATTGAGTATTTGCGAACATCAGAAAAGGCAAGGATTATTAACGTCACAACAAGTTTCTTCACTATGCTCAGGGGAAAATTTCATCCATATGGTCCGTCTAAATCAGGGTTTGAAGCAATGAGTGCCGGCCATGCCGCTGAATTTAAGGACGATGGTATCACAGTGAATGTAGTAGTGCCTGGCGGTCCTGCAGACACGCCAATGGTTCCACAGGGGGCAGGATGGGAAAGGGATCAACTAGTAAAACCGATAATGATGACGTATCCTATGTTGTGGCTTTGCTCAGATGAAGCTGGGTTTATTACAGGGAATAGGTATATAGCTGGTCATTGGGATCCCAATCAAAGTGTCTCCGAAAACAGAAAAAAAACTGAATCTGAGATAGCATGGCCATCATTAGCCCAGGACCCCGTTTGGCCAGGCGGAAAACCAAGTTAACAAGACTAAACGCGAAATATTGAAATATCCAACTTATTCATAAGGAAAAAAGATGACTTCATCTAGGCAAACAGCCCTAATTACTGGAGCGGGAAATGGAATAGGGAGGGCAATCGCTATCGCGATGGCAGAAAATGACCGAAACGTTGTCTGTGCAGATATTGATTTGAGTGCGGCTGAAACCACAGCAGCTACAATTCGACAGCTTGGCGTTGAGGCAACGGCTTTAAAAGTTGATGTTGGGGAAACTTCTGAAATATCTAATATGATCCAAGATATTGAACGTCAGTTCGGACGATTAGATATACTCGTTAATAATGCTGGGGTCACAAGAGCTGCAGATATTATGGAATTAACGGAGGCGGACTGGGATAAAATACATCGAGTTAACGCAAAAGGTGTTTTCTTTTGTCTTCAAACCGCAGCAAAACAAATGATAGAACAAGGCGATGGTGGAAGGATCATTAATATAGCGTCCATAGCTGGAAGGGGTTTTTCCGGAACGTCTAATGCTGCCTATTCGGCAAGTAAAGGAGCCGTTATTAGTCTTACAAAGACGGCAGCTCAGCAGTTAGCTAAGCACGATATTACTGTAAATTCTATTTGTCCGGGGGTTACCACAACAGAAATTGTAGAAGGCCTCGTCAAAACACGTGCCGAAGCGAGAGGCATCTCCGTAGAGGCGATGGTCAAGGAAATGACTGATAATATCCCTTTGAAGCGCGCGAATGAACCAGAAGACATTGCTGCGATGGCCATATTCCTCGCTTCAAGCGGTGCAAGAAATATTACAGGACAGAGCTACAATGTCGATGGAGGACTTGTGACAAGTTAATCACTGTGGTTACGATATATATCGAAATGTATTAACATTACGGCATAGACCGCATAGTATCACACTCAGATCTGATAGAGCTTTTATGGCGAGACAGTAATGGCCACGATACCTACTGCAAAAAAAGCAACCTTATTCGATACTATCCGCGAAACCATACAACAATCAATTTCAAACGGCGACCTTAAGCCGGGCGATAGGCTTCCAACGGAAGAGCAACTGACTGCAAAATTTAATACCTCCAGGCCAACTATCAATAAAGCAATTCGCTCACTTGCTCGGGATGGATTTGTTGAAACACGAAAACGCGGTGGGACAGTAGTTCTGGAACAAACGCAGTCCTGGATACCAATGATAGATATCAGCTCATATGTGTCCAAATTAGGGAAAAAATATTCTTTTGAATTAATAGGGTGCACAGAAATAAGAAATAATGAAGGAACTTTAATCTGGAGTGAATTAGCTCCTGGTTCTAAATTATTGAGTATTGAATGTGTACATTATAGCGGGGCCATACCAATTCAGCATGAGCAACGAGTGATAAATTTAAATGCCTTACCCGGGGCTTCTAGTGCTGATTTTACAACTCAATCACCTTCTAATTGGCTCCAGAGAAATGCCCCATGGCCAAATTTGACCCAGACTATTGGAGCGGTTGGAGCGGGCGAAGTTATAGCAAATAGATTAAATGTCCGCCATGGAACCCCATGCATCGGCATTCATCAAATTGCACGAAATGCTGGCAAATACCTCACTATGGTAACGTTTACCTCCCCTGCCGGGCGGTTTAACATCACTACTAACTAATATAATAAAAATTATAGGAGATCAAAATATGAACAACCTCGTTACGGACGAGGCTTTATCCTGGATAGGGAAGTCTGATCCACCCGTTGAAATTGAGGTCAACAGGAGCGACATCATTAAATATTCGGTTTCAACCGAACAGGTTTTAACAAAATACCTAAAAGGCGACGAGGCTCCGCCAATGTTTATAGCGGGACTATCAAGAGAAATCGTTCCATTGAAAGAACTTGGTGTAGATGGATTACCTCCTGCCTCACTTCTTCCAGATCTGCCCCTGAAACGTGTCATGGCGGGCGGCGTCCGTTTTGAGTTTCATAAAAAAGTTAAACCAAATGAGGTGCTTGTTTTTGAGAAGAAACTTTCAGACATAACAGAAAAACAGGGAAAGACGGGGCCGCTGATTTTCATTACCTATTTAATCACTTGCAAGACAAAGGCAGGTGAAATGGTTTTAGAACAATTCCAAACACGGATTTTGAGGTAGAGAAATGGTAAATTTCAGAGAAATAACCGCAGGTCAAGCACTTCCGGAACGTGAGTTCACCGCAACCAATGTCTCGCTTTTTTGTTATAACGCTGCGATCTGGAACCCCCACCGTATCCATTATGATGAAACATATACAACAGAAGTTGAAAAGCACCCCAAAATAGTCATCGACGGGCCACTTCAAGGTGATTGGTTGAGCCAGATCGTTGTTAACTGGGTTGGTGAGGAAGCTGAACTTCTTAAATTTGATTATTCGAATAGGCGCGCATCATATTTAGGAGAAACGCTCAAATCTGGAGGAAAAGTCCTTAAGGTTGATCAACAAACCGGGTTGGTTGAGGTTGAATTATTTTTGAAAAATGAAGAAGGAGAAATCACCTCGCCTGGGTCGGCAACAGTGCGGTTCAATATCTGAATTTGTAGAGAGAATGGTTTTACTTTCATTGTTGCTTAAATATTAATGTATATTTATTATTTATCGATAAATTTACAAGACATCGTTTTACAACGATATGGCTTTAGTTTTAAGGGATGCCCCCATGAAAGCGTGTTGGTATGAAAAAACTGGACCAGCAAGAGATGTACTTCAATTTGGAGACGTAGAAACTCCAGTCGCAAAGGCAGGTGAAGCCCGCATAAAAATTTATGCTTCAGGTATCAATCCCGCAGACGTTAAATTGCGTTCCGGTTTTTCGACATACGGCTATAACTTCCCCTTTGTAATCCCCAATAGCGATGGTTCGGGCGTAATCGATCAAGTTGGAAAAGGCGTAACAGAAGAATTACTGGGGGGCCGCGTTTGGTTTTTCAATGGCCAGAGATTGGGAAGGGCATACGGAAGTGGGGCTGAGTTTATAGTCCTCGATAAGAAATACATCACACCATTACCGGAAGGCATTCCTTTTGATGAAGGTGCCACTTTGGGTATTCCGGCTATGACTGCATACCATTCTCTATTTTCAGATGGGCCTGTGGCGGGCAAAACAGTACTGGTGACTGGCGGCTCTGGGGCGGTTGGGTTCTATTGTGTATCATTAGCGTCATGGGGGGGGGCACGCGTACTTGCAACTGTGAGTAGTGTTGAGAAAGGTGAAAATGCTATACTTGGAGGCGCCACGGACATAATAAATTATAGGACAGAGGATGTCGCACAGCGCATAGAGAAACTAACTAATGGCGCTGGGGTGGACAGAGTAATTTCAGTTGATTTTGCGGATAGTCTGCCATGGCTTACTAGGGTAATTAAAAAAAATGGTTGTGTGGTTGCCTACGCATCTGATTCGAACCGATCCCCTCAAATCGATTTTTTCTCTTTTATGCGGAATAATATACAGATTCGTCCATTTATTTTAAATGCTTTACCCCAAAAGCATTTCGACGATGCACGATTTGGTATCAACAAATGGTTGAATGAAAGTCCCAACGCTCTGAGGCCTGTTGCGGCCAATTTACCACTTTCCCGGATGATAGAGGCACACGAGTTAGTAGAATCCGGTTCAAAATTTGGAACCGTCGTAGTCTCCCCATAAAACAGCTTTTCTATGGCTTATTGAATCGATCTAAACGATACGGTGTCATATCAATATTTAGAGGTTCATTTGAAACTAAAGCTGTGATCATTCGAGCCGTCATCGGCGCTCCCGTCAAACCGAGATGGCCATGGCCAAATCCATAAAACAATCTTGGAAAGCCTGGAACCTCGCCTATGTAAGGCACGGAGTCTGGAGGCGAGGGACGCCTGCCCATCCATTCATCAACGGAGTCTGTGTTCAATTTTGGAAATAACGATTTTGCGTGTTTTTTAAACACCTGAGCCCGCCTATAGTCGGGCGGGGCGTCAATACCTGCAAATTCTGCAGTCCCCGCACTCCTCATTCCCATTTCCATTGAACTCGAGACAAACTTGTTATCAGAGTCTAAGATTGAGTTTGTCAGCGTTACGCCTGGATCTTTAAATACTAAATGATATCCTCTCTCCGCCTCAAGGGACACGCGCACCCCAAGTTTTTTTAAAAGGTTTGCCGACCATACGCCTGCTGTCAATACAACCGAATTCGCATTTTGAGTCCCTTGATCTGTCAAAACATCATAACCATTTCGATCATTGGGCGTTATCTTTGTAATTTCCGCCTTAAGAAAAGAAACCCCCAGTCCCATGGCTTTAGCCGCAAGAACTTTCCCTAATCTGCCTGGATTCACAGTTCTTCCCTGGCTTTTAATAATAGCCGCCGATTGTATATCTGGGGACAAATCTGGTTCAAGATCCTTCGCTTCATTTCCGCTTATCTGCTCAAATGGAACCCCCCTCTCTTTTCTTAATTTCCATTCTAACGATGTGAGGTTGATGCCAGATGGATTGCGGGAAACATATAAATAATAACAATCTTTTATAAGGTCTTCCGCACCAGTTCCCTGTAAAAGCTGTTTATATAAATCCAAATTAGGTCGATTCAAGGTGAGCATAGCATCCGATATCGCTGGCAAACGCTTTGGATGACCAGATTTCAAAAACTCAACAAGCCAGGGAGCCATTTGAGGCAGATAAGACCATCTAATAGATAGCGGTCCACTTGGGTCTAAAAGCCATTTTGGTACTTTTTTCCAGAGCCCCGGCATAGATTGAGGGATACATGCCCACGGTGATATAACGCCCGCGTTTCCATAGCTCGTCGCGTCAGATGGTTCGTTTTTATCGATTAGAGTAACTTCAAAGCCTTTTTCCCTAAGAGCTAACGCGTTACAAATACCCACAATTCCCGCGCCCAAAACTAATACTTTATTGTTTTGCTTATCATCAGTCATATTGATTTCTGCCAGTTTCTTATTGATTTTGATTAATTTACACTTAAAACGAAAGGATGTACCGGTACACTATAGCGCCTATCTTACTAATGATTCCAACAATCATTGGTGCGGCGGCATTTGTTTTTTTTCTCATGAGAATCATTCCAAGGGATATTGGTTAACACGGTGGGTAGACTATGGAACAAACCTGGATCCCTCACTATTAGAATTATGCAGGGAAAACTTAGGTCTAAACGATCCATTATTCGCCGAATTTATTAACTTTATATCTAATATAGTGACATTAGATTTTGGAAACTCGATGTGGACGGGGAATTCGTTATCTAGTGAATTACTACCCCGATTTGCTCTTTCATTTCAATTAGCGATCATGGCCTTAATAATCACAATCATTGTGGCACTCCCACTCGTTATATTATCTGCAATTAGAAGAAATACGTGGAGTGACTATATCATCCGAATTATTTCAATTGCCGGCGTTACGACCCACTCATTTTAGCTCGCTACTTTGACGATATTGGCTATTTTAAAATATTCCCAGACTTGGTTTGGTGATGCATGGCTACCTCCAATAATTTATATTTCTCCAACGGATGATTTAACAGCTAATATTTCACAATTAATCTGGCCAGCCTTAGTAGTGAGTGCGCGTTATATCGCCGTCACCTTAAGGATAACCCGTGCCATTGTATTGGATGTTCTTTAGGAAGATTACATCCAAACAGCGAGATCAAAGGGGCCACTGAGAGAACAATAGTGGCAAGACATGCTCTCAGAGATGCTTTTTTGCCTGTTTTAAGTTTGTTAGGAGCACAATTTGCCTTTTTGATTGGTGGCTTGGTAGTCACAGAACAAGTATTTAATTTAAATGGGGTCGGCACATTATTAATCCAAGCAGTAGAGTATTCAGATTATACAGTGGTTCAAACTTTAGTCATGATTATCGCACTTGTTTTTATTTTTGTTAATTTTCTGATCAATATTGTCTATACAATATTAGGTCCACGAATACGCTACAATTAATTTAGGTCCTGTTTTTTTTGTTATCCACGAAGAAAATCAAGGGCAATGCGATAAAACCCGTCAAAGCCAACAAGTAAAACGCATTAATATATCCAATCATGGCCGCCTGCCTCTCAATTTCCCCCGACAGCCCCATCAATCCGGGAAATGTTTCGGGTTCCCAAAACCCCATTAGATCTTTGAACGAAAACCGTTCGTTGAAAGGATTTATAAAATTGCTCAAATCCATATAGTTTTGTGTTGTAGACCTGATAACAACTGTCACAGTTAGAGAAATATAAATACTACTTCCAATATTTCGCAGCAGATGAAGAACTGCCGTTCCTTCTGGTATATATTTTGGGTCGATATTCGAAAACATCATTAGTGTGAGAGGAACCCAGGTCACGCCAACACCAAAACCCTGTAAAGCACTGGCCCAAGCCACCCCATACGTCGTCATATTGATATCAAAATTTGCTAAAATCAAACACGATACTGCCTGGGCTAAAAACCCTATGGCCAAACCTACGCGAGGGTCATTTCTACTTATCCATAACACTAAAAAGTTACCAGCTAAGGCCCCAACGCCTCTGGCAGCAAGTAATAAACCAATTATAGATTCGGGATATCCCCTCAAGTCCTGCAACATTGATGGATATAGAACAATCGGCGTGAAATTCAGCATTCCGTAAAGAAACACAAGTACGGCCCCTAGCAAATAATTTCTATCTTTCAATAATCCTGGGTTTAAATAAGGTGTTTTTGTTGTCAGAATATGAGCTATAAAAATATAAAAAAAGATAACGGCAATAGCAGCCTCTAATATAACTTCATTTGACTCAAACCAGTCGAGCCTATTTCCCCTATCTAAAAAAAGCTGAAGCGCTGTGAGTGCAATTGATAAGCTTATGAAACCAGTCCAGTCTAAACGAGCCCGATTATCGCTGGATGTGTCGCGTA
>CALIMD010000376.1 GCA_938028645.1 uncultured Alphaproteobacteria bacterium | reverse complement strand
GAAGCCTTTGGGTTCTTTAAATAACCCTTCATAACAGTGTTGCCACGTATCCATATTTCACCAATAGTTTCAGCATCGGCGGGAACATCTTCAAGTGTATCTGGATTAACTACTCTAAAACCTTCTAGAGTTGGGTATCCAACACCTTGCCTTGCCATCCTTGTTGCTTTTACTTCAAGATCGAGGGCATCCCATTCTGGTGGCCACGCGCATATACCAGAGGGCCCGTACGTTTCTGTTAATCCGTATAAATGCAAAACTTTAAAACCAAGTTTTTCCATCGACGCTATCACAGCACTCGGGGGAGCTGCTCCACCCGTAGCAATCTGAACTAAATGTTCAAACTTTTTCTTAACCTTGTCGGGAGCATGCACTAACATATTTAAGACGATCGGTGCACCACACATATGGCTTACCTTAAATTCTTCTATCAACTTAAAAATTAGCTCTGGGTCCACAGATCTAAGACACACATGAGAGCCGCCAACGGCTGTAACACCCCATGTGAATGTCCATCCATTACAATGAAACATTGGTAAAGTCCAAAGATATGCTGTCGAGGAATCTAGGCCAAAAGCGACAGCGTTACCCATTGCATTTAAAAAAGCTCCTCTATGATGAAAAACAACCCCTTTTGGGTTACCCGTCGTTCCCGATGTATAATTTAATGCCATCGAACCCCATTCATCTTTTACACGAGGCCATTGATAGTTCGGATCTCCCTCCATCAAAAACGTTTCGTAATCAATTTCACCTAGAAGTTTTCCTTCAGGGGCTAATTCGTCATTTATTCCAATAACTTCTGGTACCTTCTTCATGAGAGAAAAAGCTTCTTCCATTACTGAAGAAAACTCTTTATCCACCATAACAAGCTTGGACTCCCCATGCTCTAAAATGAAAGCAATAGTGGGAGCATCTAGTCGATAATTAAGCGCATTTAGTACAGCCCCCGACATAATTACGCCGTAATGGGATTCCAGCATAGCAGGTGTATTGGGTGCTATAATCGAGACCACGTCCCCCTCACCTATTTTACGTTTATTGATCGCCGACGCCATTTTTTTGGATCGCTCCAGAAACTCTTTATAAGTTCTTCTTATTGTTCCATGTATTATTGCAGTTTTACCAGGCCAGGTTTCAGCTGCTCTTTCAAGAAAATCTACTGGTGTTAAGGGAGTGTAATTTGCATTATTAGCTGAAAGCCCCTCTTCATATATTGTCATGCTTTAGAGCTCCTCTAAATTTTTTTATTTAATTTAAAAATTAATATATAAGAAGTGTTTTATACAATAATTAGAATTTTATTAAGGTGAAAAATCACTATGATACAAATTGATTTATTTTCTGATGTGATTTGCCCTTGGTGTTTCATTGGAAAGAGACGTTTAGAACGGGCTTTAAACCAGCGCTCAAATTCAGGTGTTGATATTAATTGGCGCGCCTTTCAATTGAATCCAGATATGCCAAAAAATGGTATGCCTCGTGATCATTATCTAGAAGCAAAATTTGGTGGCCCTGATCGTGCTAAAACCATTTATGATAATATTCGTAAAACAGGGGAAACGGAAGGGATAGAATTTGAGTTTGAAAAAATTCAAAAGACACCAAATACTGTGTTAGCACATAGATTAATATCTTGGTCAAAGGATCAAAAAAAATCCGATTTAATTGTCGAATCCCTGTTTAAAGCTTATTTCTACGAAGGAAGGGATATTGGGTCATTGGAAACATTGAAAGAGATATTAGAAGACTCAAACATAGACACAGAGAGCTTTGTTCGTTATGCGAAGTCAGATGAGGGCATTGATCAAGTTGCTAATGATACTAGGTACGCATACTCGAACGGTATCACTGGGGTGCCGTGTTTTATTTTTGATAAAAAATACTCTATATCGGGAGCACAAGAACCAGAAGCCTTTTTTCCGCTATTCGACTTAAATATCAATAACACGTGACCTCATTAGATCTATTGAGCGATTGCAGCTAAATCCTGCATGAGCCTCGTGAGGCCCTGAACACGTTCTGGCGCTTTCTTCCAGTTACTTTTGTGAACTAATTTATGGTCTGTTCTAAGCTGTGTTGTCATTTGATTGCGTCCTAATAATTCAATTAATCCCGAAAGGTTTTTGACATCGTCATTTCGAAATGACACTACCGCACCCCTAGGTCCCGCATCTACTTTCTCAACACCAGCCTTACGGCATAACTGCTTTATTATTATAACCTTGAAGAGATTATTAACTTCTTCAGGTAACCGTCCAAAGCGATCGGTTAGCTCCGCTGCGTAGCTATCGATTTCATCAGTATCAACAAGATCTGCTATTCGGCGATATACATTCAATCTAACGGTTAAATCTGGAATGAAATTCTCGGGTATTAAAACAGGCGTTCCAATGGATATTTGAGGTGTCCAATATTCTTCAGCTTCACTTTCAGAGAACCCATTCTCTCGTGCAGAAGTGACCGCTTCTTTCAGTAAATGTTGATACAACTCTATCCCTACTTCCTTGACTTGACCCGACTGTTCCTCACCAAGCAAATTACCGGC
>CALIMD010000375.1 GCA_938028645.1 uncultured Alphaproteobacteria bacterium | reverse complement strand
GGGCTGCCTGCTTTGCAACAAGTGCAGTTTGCCGTTGAGGAAGTATTAACACACCACTGACTAGTCCAATATTCTTGGTTACAGCAGCCATAAAACTCAAAGTGCAAAAAGTCTCATGAAAGCTATCATCAACATCGTAGGGGCCTTCAAAATTTTTATGTTCGGCTCTATTGGCACCTAGAACATGATCGGAAACCTCGATGTAATCATAGCCTATTTCTTCAGCTGCTTGTGTCCAGTCCTTAATCAAAGCTTGATCGGCTGGGACATCTCGGGTTGGAAAGAAAGCACCGGTTTTTATACTCATAAATTTTCCTTTGTGGGGCAGAAATAAATCAAGAATTACGCCGAAGGGATGCATCATTTCCCGCTAATCGACCTGTAACTGCACCTCGCATTACCGATGTTGCTCCTGTATACGTTCTGTAATAAATGCCCGCCACTTCGCCTGCGGCATATAACCCCGGTATAACATCCCCCTCGGTATTTATTACTCTTGCGCGTTCATCTATTTTTATTCCGCCAAAGGTGAAGCAGTTTGAACAAATAATAGGCCACGCTCGGAATGGTGCCTCTGTCAGAGGACGTGACCAATTCGATTTCTGAAGCGCTAAACCATGTGTTTTTAGACCATCCGGCTTTAGCGGGTCAAAATCATCTTGGTTGTCGGGACATGCTTTATTGAAATCGTTAATTGTTCGTAAAAATTCTTCCGATGGAATTTGGATTAATGAAGCTAACTCTTGGAGTGTATTGGCTTGATAGGGGGCTACCCGCGTTCTTACAGTTGCATTCCAATTATTAATATTATCTAGCTTGTTATCAAAAACAGCGAAGCCAATTCCATTTTTTTGCTGCATGATTATTCTAGTGACAGCCTCATATGTCGAGTCTACGAGAGCAGGTGCTTCGTCAGTAAACCGGCTACCAGACTCATTTATCAATAGACCGTATGAGTAATTAAGAACGACGGGTTCCATATCTTTTGAACGTGGATCTACTGGTTGGGCGTGAAAGCTACCAAAATCGCCACAAGATGCTGCACCAGCCTCGAGGGCCATCTGAATACCTTCACCACGATTGTAGTGTCCACCTCTTGAAACGGGTCTTATAAACTGTGCCTGGGGTCCAATGTAATGACTTAGCATTTCTGAATTGCCCTCAAATCCTCCACTTGCCAACACCACATTCGAAGCAAAGAGATTAATCTTTTTATTACCTTTAGAAATTCCACTTACACCAATCAGATTACCATCATCATCAGAAATTAATTTTTTTGCAGCCGTTTCGTAAAAAAACGTGATATCATCTGCATTATTATCTGCATAACTGCCAAGCGCATCTACAAGCGCTAATCCACCGCCAATTGGACCCATGCGGGTTGTAGATTGACTTAAAAAATAAAGCGGGAGAAAATCAAACTTAACACCAAACTCTTTGAGCCATTTTAATGCATTCGGTGCTTCCGCTGCCAAGGTAGCTATTAAATTCGGATCAACTATCCCAAGCGATTTTAATACTGCGGGCTGATTTTCTCTATCTCGAACTAAATCTTCGAGGATTCCCGGATCCGGCCATCCGCCAGAATTTTTGGCGAATTGATCTTCAAAGTCTTCTGAAACTTCATCTTCGCTTTTCATACGCCAAAAGCTCTCTGTATAACGGGTATTACCGCCTCTTTCCTCGCGAGGTGCTCTTTCTAGTATTGCTACCTTTGAACCATTTTGCTGTGCCGATATTGCTGCGGATAAACCTGCAATACCGCACCCAATCACAATAATATCAAAATTTGTATTTTTGTATTCGTTCATAACCTTGTTAATTCCACCCGTTAATATATTCATTTTTAAAGATATGTTGTTAGCATGAGGAATGGTACTTTGAAAGTTACCCCCTACATAAGTTCTAGCAGATACTTAGAGTCTGTTTTTTGAGTTTAAATTGTGTTCTTTTCTATGGCCTGAGGGGTAGGCATTGTTTCTATAAAGGATTGTCGATCTGATTGAATCGTGACGAATCTACTTATGTTCGTAAACTTATTTCGCCATTCATATGTCTTAAACCTCAGAGAAAGATAATCAGCAGCGGATACAACTGCTATATCAGCGATGCTAAAGGCATTACCAACACAGAAAACGTCGTTAGATATCAGCTGTTCTAATACCTGAAGACTATTGCTTATCTTTTTTATCTGTCGTTCTATCCATGGTTTACTTTGATGTGCATCGGGCCGCATTTTTTCAAAAAATACTAAAATTAATGCCTCGCATATACCATCGGCGATGACTTGAATTTGCTGTGCCTTAAATTTCGCTTTTGGATCGGTCGGGAGCAGAGGAGGAGTAGGATAGTTAAGTTCTATCCATTCTACTATAAAATTGGAATCATAAATAGTTTCTTTGTTTTCGTTTATTAAAACAGGTATTTTTCCCAGTGGATTAAACCGCTCAATATCAGCGTTTAGATTCCATGGATTAAGCGTTACTAACTCAAACGGAATTTCTTTTTCTAATAGTACTACCCGTACTTTTCTTGCAAATGGACTTGGGGTAGCGCTCAATAATTTTAACATTTATTAATCCCGACTAATATAGTCTGATATTGTATAAAAAATTTAAATTCAAAGCTGTATTTTTGACCGTTCCCGTGTAACTTATAATTACGCGCGAAAAGTTATCATGAACGGGGGCCTTATGACCATAGATTCTAAATTTACGGCGAGAAGAAGCTTTATTTTTTCCCCTGGTTTGAAACCAGATATGTTTCCAAAAGCGCTTGCATGCGGCGCAGATATCGTTTGTGTCGAACTTGAGGATGGGATAGCCCCTAAAGATAAAGCTGAAGCGCAGAGGCTGACGATTAAAATGTTTGAGGAGCCACAAGCCAAGGATCAAGTTGAGCGGATTGTCAGGATTAATTCGTTAAGGGACCCGTATGGTCTTGCAGATGTACAGGCTATATTAGCCACCAACTCACCCCCACCGGCATTGATGCTACCCAAGGTTAAAACGGCAGATGAGGTGGTTTGGCTAGATGATTTGCTTACGGAACGTGGGCACGCTGTAAGGCTCCACGTAATAATCGAAACAAATGAGGGTTTGGAATCTGTACATGAAATAGCAAAGTCAAGTGACCGTATCGACACTCTTTTTTTTGGCGGGGTAGATATGGCAGCCGAACTAGGGTGCAAAAATAGCTGGGAGCCTTTGTTATATGCAAGATCCAGAATTGTTCATGCAGCTGCCAGCAATGGTCTAGATGCGATAGATGTGCCATACTTGGACCTCGAAGACATGGATGGCATGATAAAAGAGGCAGAATTAGTCCGTGATCTGGGTTTTAGTGGAAAAGGATCTATACACCCAAAGCAAATACCTCCGTTAAATGAGGTGTTCACGCCGGATGAGGAAACTATCAAATATGCAAAAACGGTTGTAGATGCATTTAAAGAGGCAGATACAGGATTAGTTGTCTTAGATGGAAAACTGATCGAGAAACCGGTTATAAGACATATGGAGCGTGTTTTAGCAATAAGCGCAAAGCTATCGCAAAACCACACTTGAGAATGACGCCTGAACCTAGGGTTCCTTTTAATGTCTCTAGATAAATGTACCGTTTGGAATTAACTGACAGTTCGGTTGTTTTGATTTTTTAATTGAGAAATTTTCTATATGCTCCGTTATTAGTTTCTTCAATGTACCTGTAACCTATAGTGTCCAAAAATTCAAAGAAGACGGTTTTTTCATTATTAGGCACCTGGAAACCGCATAAAACGCGACCGAATGCTGAACCATGATTTCTATAATGAAATAGTGAAATATTCCAACGGTTCCCCATCTTGTTCAGGAAACCCATTAGTGCGCCTGGACGTTCTGGAAATTCAAATCTATATACCAGCTCACTTTGATTTCCATTCAAATGCCCGCCGACTAAATGTCTTGTATGAAGTTTAGCCATATCATTGTCGGTTAAATCTTCTACGGCATAGTTATTCTCGTTCAACAAACGAATAATCTCTAAACGTTCGTTATCACGTCCAGTTAACGCTACCCCAACAAAAATCTGGGCTTCTTTTTCGTCTGAGTACCGATAATTGAATTCCGTCACATTTCGTTTACCTAATGTTTTACAAAAAACTTTAAACGAACCGGTCTTTTCAGGGATAGAGACCGCAAAAAGTGCCTCCCTTGCTTCCGAATAATTGGCTCTTTCCGCTATGTGTCTCAGCCGATCAAAATTGACGTTGGCCCCACAATTAATAGCGATCAAGTTCTTATCTTTTATATTATATTTTTTTATATAGTTCTTCATCCCTGCGAGGGCCAGGGCCCCGGAAGGTTCGCTAATTGCTCTGGTCTCCTCAAACAGGTCTTTGATTGCTGCGCATATTTGATCTACATCTGCTAAAATAATCTCATCTACAACTTTCTTAGCTAGACGAAAGGGTTCCTTTCCCACTTTTGCAACCGCAACACCATCAGCAAAAATTCCAACATTTTCTAATGTTACACGACGGCCTTTTTTCAATGATATTTGCATTGATGCAGATTCATCAGACTCAACTCCGATAATTTTAATGTCGGGTCG
>CALIMD010000374.1 GCA_938028645.1 uncultured Alphaproteobacteria bacterium | reverse complement strand
TTAAAAGAAAAGGTTTCCGATAACTCAAACGTTTATGTCGATATTGCCCGACAATTATATAGTGCTACAGTTTCAACTAGCCCTCTGTTTGATGCGGACGGGCTCAGGATGAAAAATTAATTGTAATCTATTCTCTCAATTTTTAGCCTGAGGTGTTTAATGAGTAACATATTTCCGCGAAATTGTAGAATTATCCCGCCTGTGGCCGTTGCGGGTGAAGGCTGTTTTCTGATTGATAAAAGCGGCAAACGTTATTTCGACGGAAGCGGTGGTGCTGCGGTATCCTGCTTGGGACACTCTAATGAAAATGTCGCGTGGGCAATTAAAGAGCAGGTAGATAAATTAGCATTCGCTCACAGCGGCTTTTTTACTACTGAACCAGCCGAGCAATTGGCTGAATTGTTAGTCAACCATGCCCCGGGTGATTTGGATCGGGTATATCTAGTGTCAGGAGGTTCTGAGGCGGTTGAAAGTGCTATTAAACTGGCACGACAATATTTTATTGAACTTGGCCAGCCTCAACGACGTCATTTAATTGCTCGTCGCCAAAGCTATCACGGTAATACGCTTGGGGCACTCGCTGCAGGTGGAAATGCATGGCGTCGTGAGCAGTTTGCTCCGCTTCTTGCAGAAATGCACCATATCGCTCCGTGTTATGAATACGCTGAGAGGGAAGAAAGTGAGAGTTCGGCTGATTACGGTCAACGCGTTGCTAATGAATTAGAAGAAGAAGTCCTGAGATTAGGCCCGGATACTGTTATGGCGTTTCTAGCGGAACCAGTTGTTGGCGCAACCCTTGGTGCGGTGCCACCTGTTGATGGCTATTTTAAGAGGATTAGGGAAATATGCGATAAATATGGTATTCTTCTAATACTTGACGAGGTCATGTGTGGCATGGGCCGTACGGGACATCTTTTCGCATATGATGCAGAGGCCATAGCACCCGATATCCTATGTATAGCAAAAGGCCTGGGATCTGGTTATCAGCCAATCGGGGCAATGCTTTGTACTAAAAATATTTATGAAACAATTTCTGAAGGTTCAGGATTTTTCCAGCATGGGCATACATATTTAGGGCACCCCGTCGCAGCAGCAGCGGGATTAGCGGTAGTCCAAGAAATTATTGCACAAGATCTGGTTCAAAAGGTACAGGATAAGTCGAAATATCTGGAATATCAGCTACGTTCCCGGTTTGAGCAAAATCCCCATGTAGGAGATATTCGGGGGAGAGGTTTCTTCTGGGGGCTTGAATTTGTTCGAGATCGAGAAAAAAGGCTGCCCTTCAAATCAGATATTGGGTTAGCAGCAAAGCTAAAAAAAGCGGCGTTCGATGAGGGGCTGATTTGCTACCCCATGCCTGGAACACGTGATGGGAAAAATGGTGACCACGTGCTATTGGCACCACCATTTATAGCAAAAGAAGAGGAAATAAATCAGGCATTAGATGGGTTGAGTAGGGCTATCGAAAAAGTGGTTCACGAGGCTAATTTGACGTAAAAAATATTCTTTTAAGTGAACTAATTGGATTGAAATATTTTGGACATCTCAGGAATATGAAACTAAAAATTGATCTTACGGTTGGTCTGGAGTTTTCTCCGCAAACATTTATAATATCTTCTGACGATCAAAAAGCTAAACTAGAATATTGCAATATCGACCCTAATGCGTACGGTAATTTTGTCGACGTTGCAATGCTCGGTTTACCAACATTACAAGTGTTAATAGATTGTGGTATACCTATTTTGGGGGCAGTGCATTTGTCCCAAAGATTCCGGCAATTGCATCCTCTAAGGCTGGATGAAACTATTCGTATTTCTGGCAAAGTCATCGGTATCAAACCTCATCCACGCGGTTCTATTCTTTGTTGCGAGTTTAAATATGAGAATGATGAAGATAAAATCTGCGTTGAAGCGACGCGATCGGGAATAATTCCGCTAGGAGATAAGAAACCTTCTAACGGTATCTTCCGTCCCAAAGAAGATTTGGATGGCTTTATCAAAATTTGTGAGAAAACACTAGAGCCGAGCAAAGTTGCCGCGTTTAGTAAAGAGGCGGGTAATTTGATTCATTCGGATGCCCGGGCGGCGCAAAAGCATGGTTTCAAGGCACCTATTGCGGCCGGATTGATGGGGGTACATTTTTACCGGGAGGTAATCGCTAAATATATGGGTAATCCAGAATCTTTTGATATGGAGACTTGGTTTCGGAGACCGATGTTTTGGGATGACAGTCTATTACTTTGGGCAAAAAAGAAAAATGGAAATATTCATGCTATGCATCTGCTTGGGAGTGATAATAAACCGACTAGCAATTGCTTAAGTCACTCTGTGAATTAGATTGTTTATTCAAGACTTTGTGTGTGTGTGTCATGATACCTTGTCTATTTTTAGGAGAGATACGATGAGTAATCCTGTAACCGAATGGCTGAATTCACAACAAGAAAATATGGTCAAGCTCCTGGCTGATCTGGTGAATATTGACAGTAATAGTTTCGATAAGCAGGGTGTCGATAAAGTGGCGGAAAGACTAAGAGAATTTTTTGATACACATTCAGTGATACATGAAACCATAGCTCTGAAGGATCAAGGAGATGTCCTTCGTGTAATCGTCTCAGGGGGTGACGGTAATCGTCCTATACTTCTGTGCGGTCACAGAGATACCGTGTTTCCTACTGGAGAAGTCGAGAAACGTCCATTTGAAATAAAGAATGGTAGAGCTTTTGGCCCGGGCGTTGCGGATATGAAACCTGGTCTTGTTATGAATGCATTTATTTTAGCTGCATTCTCA
>CALIMD010000373.1 GCA_938028645.1 uncultured Alphaproteobacteria bacterium | reverse complement strand
GAACGAGTAAAAATTCCAGAGCAGGCAGCCAAATATCCTGGTCAATTATCTGGCGGCCAGCAACAGCGTGTCGCGATAGCTCGGTCTCTTTGTATGAATCCACAGGTGATGCTGTTTGATGAACCAACATCGGCATTGGATCCCGAGATGATTTCTGAGGTTCTTGATGTTATGTTTGAGCTGGCAGAAACAGGAATGACCATGCTTTGTGTGACACACGAAATGGGGTTTGCTAAACGTGTAGCGGATAGGGTTATTTTTATGGATTTCGGGGAAATTGTCGAACAAAACACTCCCGAAGAATTTTTTGAAAATCCTAAATTAGACAGAACTAAGTTATTTTTGAGTCAAATTCTGTCTCATTAAAGTAATTTATTTGGCGTATACTCCTCTCTTTCTTTCTTGATGTGATGGTGGATGTGGTAACCCTACTTTCGTTGGATCAGGTAATTTTTCAACGATCTCCTCTAAGATGTTAAACCCGGATTTTTGATAAACTCGCAGTGCGCTCGGGTGGTCTAAATCACAGGTGTTCACGCGTAAACGAACGGGGTTTCTTTCCCAGGCGATTTTAATGATGTTATTAAGAAAATAAGGCCCCAATCTTTTACCTATATAATCCGGCATCAGCCCAAAATATTTAATTTCTGAGCCATTACTTTCTCTATGCCATCCAATTTCGCCAAACCCGGCAACATTATCATCGACGTAAAGGATATGGATTTCAACATCTGAGGAGCAGATTAATTTTCCTAAATCGATATCATCTAATAATCGTCGCTCTATCCAAGTCCATTTCTCGCCAACGGTATTATATAAATATCGATAAAACTCGACACTTGGTTTGACTATCAACTTTATTTCGGTATTTAACTGTTCTGGTTTGTTCAGTACCAAATGTTTTGGGTAAGAAAGCATTTCCAGATAGGTTACAGTTGTTACTAGATCCATAATATATCTCCTGGAAGTAAGTTACACGTCGGCGAATTACTGAACTATAGAAGTATCAGACAGGGCGCCCCATTCACTCCAAGAGCCATCATAAACTGCCACGTCCGTCTTACCGATGAGAAACAAACCAAGAGCTAAAGCACATGCTGTAACACCAGATCCGCATGTTGTAGTGATTGGTTGATTAAGGTCAATATTGAGTTCTTTTATAAGATGATTAATTTTTTCGTTACTAATATACGTTTTACTCTCAGGGTCTAAAAATTTCGTGAAAGGAAGACTTATAGCGCCGGGCATATGCCCTGAACGCATGCTAGGTCTTGGCTCGGGCTCTGTGCCATTGAAACGTCCTAAAGAGCGTGCGTCTATAATCTGCCCTTTTTCGCCCTTAACAATTTCTTTAATATCATTAAGACTTTTAACTAATCGAGGTTGTCGATTACAGACGAATGTTGTGGGTGACGGAGTTACAGGGCGCGATGAAATTTTATTGCCTTCGTTAATCCATTTAGGAAGCCCGCCATCCAAAACAGAGACATTTTCATGTCCAAAAAAACGAAACATCCACCATGTTCGAGCGGCGCTCTGCATCCCATAAACATCGTACACAACCACTCGTTTTTCATTATTTATCCCAAGCGCTCCAACCTTGTCGGAAAAAACCTTATCTGAAGGAAGCATATGCGGCAGACCGTTGTCGACATCAGCAATATCATCTATGTCAAAAAAGACTGCGCTTTCTATATGCTTTAGGAGGAATTCCTCAGCCGCATTTCGATTTGCAGTGGGTAGGTGATAAGTCCCATCCAAAATTACTAAATTAGGATTATTAATATTATTGGAGAGCCAGTCGGTACTGACGATTGCTTGGGGATTTAAATAAGACATATGATTTAACCTAGAGAGTTAGCCTAACCAATGCGGTATGGGTAAACCTTTTTCTCTTAAAAAACTAGGGTTAAAAATTTTACTTTGATAACGGTGTCCCCAATCACACAATATTGTAACTATCGTGTGTCCGGGGCCCATTTTCTTTCCCATTTTGATCGCTCCAGCAATATTTATTCCCGTGGATCCACCCATGCATAATCCTTCGTCCTGTAACAAATTGTAAATTATTGGTAATGCTTCTTGATCGGTGATTTGAAAGAATTCATCAATTTTAGCTTCTTCAAGATTTTTAGTTATGCGTCCTTGACCGATACCTTCTGAGATTGAATTTCCATCAGATTGCAGCTTACCAGTTGTGTAATAATTGAATAAAGCCGACCCCATTGGGTCTGCTAAGCCTATTTTTATGTTTGAGTTTCGTTGTTTGAGAGCATTACCGACCCCTGTTAATGTTCCTCCAGAGCCAACAGCGCATATAAATGCGTCCACTTTTCCATTAGTTTGTTCCCAAATCTCAGGGCCAGTTGACGTTTCGTGTGCTTTGTAATTGGCAACATTATCAAACTGGTTGGCCCATATCACATTTCCACCATTTTTGCTCGACAAATCCTGACTTAATCGGTCTGAATAACGGATGTAATTGTTGGGGTCTTTGTAGGGCGCTGCTGGCACTAAATTTAGTTGTGCACCACAAAGCCTTAGCATATCTTTTTTCTCTTGGCTCTGAGTATCCGGCATTACTATAACGGATTTATAGCCCAGTACATTGGCAACTAACGTTATCCCAATCCCTGTATTTCCAGCAGTTCCTTCTACAATTGTTCCTCCGGATTTTAGCTTACCAGAGTCTTCTGCAGCCCGAATAATACCTAGTGCAGCCCTATCTTTTACGGATCCACCGGGATTAAGAAATTCCGCTTTTCCTAATACCGTACAACCAGTTAAATCTGATGCAGCCTTCAGTTTTATAAGTGGTGTATTTCCTATTGCTTGAATGAAATCTTCATGAATTTTCATTTATTTACCCTAAAATTAAGCATTTTGGGATTTAATCAAAAAGCTATTTAAAAATATATAGACATCTACATAAAATATAATAAAAGCAGAAATTTACTGCTATTTCT
>CALIMD010000372.1 GCA_938028645.1 uncultured Alphaproteobacteria bacterium | reverse complement strand
AATGGTTATAGTGGAGACAACCCTTGGCATACTGTCGCAAACTCTGCTGAGGGGTCAGGGGGTGAAGTCTTATCGGGATGGTCAATGCGTAATGTTCAATACCCTGCTCGAGTGGACAAAAAACACTCGGAAACCGCTTTTATGACAGATAGAGCAATGCAAGTAATTGAAGAGCTGGATGATAACCCATGGTGCCTGCACTTATCGTATATTAAACCTCATTGGCCTTACATGGCACCAGATCCTTACCATTCACTTTATTCAACAGAAGATATCATTCCAGCTATTAGAAGTAATAGAGAATTATTGGATAGGCACCCTGTTGTAGGTGCGTTTGGAAACCATGAAGAAAGTATAAATTTCAGTCGTGACGAGTGCAGGAAAAGGGTTATCCCCGCTTATATGGGATTGATTTCTGAACTGGATTTCCATATTGGCCGCTTGATTGACTTCTTAAAAATACGAGGCGATCTGGATAATACAGTCATTGTATTGACAAGCGATCACGGTGATTATCTTGGTGATCATTGGCTGGGTGAAAAAGAACTTTTCTATGAGTCAGCGATTCGTATTCCTTTGATTGTAATCAATCCTGATAAAAGGGCTGAAAAAACCCGCGGCACGTCTAATGAAAGTTTTGTGGAGAGTATCGATCTTCTGCCCACATTCCTGGGACTGATTGGGTGCCAGGATTCCTATGATCATAGGTTAGAAGGACGGTCATTGCTCCCTTTAATCCACGGCGAAGAAATAGAGTGGCGGGATGCTGTTTTTTGTGAGTCTGACTATTCTGTTCGACAAGCCAGACATTCGCTTGGACGCGGACCAGAGGAATGTCGAGCATTTATGATCAGAACGAAAACCTGGAAATATATTTATTATGATGGATTCACGCCCCAGCTTTTCAATTTGGAAGAGGATCCAGATGAGATGTATGATTTAGGTAAGAGCGAAATGCATAAAGATATAAGAGAGCATTTATTTCAACAATTATTTGATTGGATGAGAACCCGAAAACTACGGCCGACACTGAGTAATAAAGAAATAGCATCTCGAACGGGTAAGGGCAAACAACGCGGTTATCTTATTGGTGTTTGGTAATTTTGGGACTTTACAACGATAGTGCGATTGTGAAAAAAAATTAAATTTCAGTTTTTATAAAAGGGCCTGTGCGTATGAGAGATTTAGAATTTGGATGGTTTTTGCCAACTCGTGGTGACACTTTGGATTATGCCATTCCCCAGCAAATTCCGCCATCCCTTGATTTATTTGAACGTGTTGTAAAAGCGGCTGAAGATAATGGGTTTGAATACATCCTTTTACCTGTAGCGGCCGCTTGTTGGGATGCGTGGTTAACGAGCGCTCTCCTAACGCGTAATACGAAGAGTATAAAGATGTTGGTTGCGGCAAGGCCTAGTTACATAAATCCTGTCTTAATGGCAAAAATGATTGCGACATTTGATCAACTTACCGAGGGAAGAATTTCGATCAACTTAATCGCAGGCCAGAATGAAGTTGAGAACGAGGCAGAGGGTGTCGGACTGGATAAAGACCAACGCTATGAAGCAATGGAGGAAGAAGTAGAAATATGTAAAGCATTATGGTCAACGCAAGGTAAGGTGGATTATTCAGGCAAGCATTATAATTTAAAACAGGCGCATATCGGACCGGAAATTTATCAAAAACCATTTCCTAAATTTTACTTAGGCGGTGGGTCTGTGCAAGCGGCCGAGTTGTCAGCTAAACACTCTGATGTGCACCTATTCTGGGGTGACAGTGTTGAGCGCATCGAGAAAAATATTCTTGAGATGCGGGCATTGGCGGCCAAGTATGGACGAGGAGATCAAATAGGATTTGGCATGCGGCTTCAAATTATATGCAGGAAAGAGGAAGATGAGGCCTGGGAGGTTGCAGAAGGTCTCGTCCGAAATGTAACAGATGAGCAAAAGGATGTGATACGGACCCATTTCGCAAACTCGGCAGCAAACCAGCGAGTACGGCAATTGGCGGAGGAATATGGGGAAAAGATATCTCCAAACATGTGGACGGGGCTGACACAGGCCCGACCTGGGGCTGGAGTAGTGATTGTTGGTAACCCGGAACAATGTGCCAAAACTTTGCAGGATTATATTGATATTGGATGCCATTCATTCTGTTTATCTGGCTATTTGCATGATGAAGAAGCAAAGCGATTTGGAAAATGGGTTCGGCCTCTACTTTTCGAGAAAAATAAAGAGAGAATGAAGGCTATATAGATACTCGAGAAATCAAGCGCGGACAGATTAGTCAAATGTTAATTTATTTCTTATTGGTCGCTGCAATTCTTCTAGAAGTAGCAGGAACCCTCTTGCTCCCGGCAACCCAAAACTTTTCACGTATCTTTCCTACAGTTATAATGGTCGGTTGCTATATAGGATCATTTTTTCTTTTAACATTTGTTATTAAAGTTCTTCCCATCTCGATAGTATATGCCACTTGGAGCGGTCTCGGTGTTTTCACTGTTGCTATATTGGCCTATTTTTTGTACGGACAAAGTTTATCGTGGCAAGCTATTTGTGGTTTATTTCTGATAGTAATTGGCGTCGCTTTAGTCAATATTTTTAGTAGTGCGCACGGTTGAAGAAAAAGACATTTCCTATATATATCTAAAGTTGTTAGTTGGCAGTTAAGTGATCGATTTTTACTCACCGTTTAGATTGCAGGATTAAGAAATTGAAGAATAAAAGATACGATGCTGTTGTTTGTGGAGCTGGTATAGCCGGTATCTCCTCAGCCTACTATTTGATGCAAGCGGGATTAAAACACATTTTATTAATTGATCAAGGAGCACCCCTCTCACTCACGAGCGACAAGTCGACTGAATGCTTCAGAAATTGGTGGGCTGGTCCAGACAGCACAATGGTTTGCTTTATGAATAGAAGCATAGACTTGATGGAGCAACATGCGCGTGAAAGCCAAAATCGTTTTCTTTTAAACCCGCATGGTTATCTGTTTGCTACGTCGTCTAGAGACATGATTGATGTATTTGAAAAGCAAGGCAAAGAAGCAGAAGAGTTTGGAGCGGGGAAATTCAGAAATAACCCCAGTAACTCCGATTATATTAGGAATCCAAATACTGGATATATAAGTGAACTCGATGGTTCTGATCTCATAACGGGACAGTCTAATATCCAAGAAATTTTTCCGTACCTAAATGAAAAAACGGTGGCCGTATTACACGCACGACGCTGTGGGTCTATGAGTGCGCAGCAATTAGGGATGTATCTATTTGAAGAAGCAAAAAGAAACGGTTGCGAATTTAAAACCGCTTATATGAAGCGAGTTGATACCAAAGCAGGCGCAGTCAATTCGGTTATTATAGAAAACAATGGAGTAGAGGAGCAAATTGAAAGTGATGCGGTTGTTCTTTGTGGAGGCCCACATATTAACGCGACACTTAAATCTATGAACGTTGAACTTCCTATCCTGGTTGAAAAACACGTTAAAATCAGCTTGCCCGATACTTTGAGTGTTGTGCCTCGTTCTGCACCATTAATGATCTGGGCTGATGCCATTCAGTTAAATTGGTCGACTGAAGAATCCGAGGGATTGGAACAGTTTTCAGAAACAAAATGGCTCCTACAAGAGTTTCCAGCTGGGGTACATGGTCGGCCTGTCGGAGAGGGAAACCAAGTTCTTATGTACTGGACGTACGATTGTGAGAGTTCAGAAAAACCATCGTTCCCTCTAGAATGGAACGAGTATTTACCGGAGGTTACGCTTCGTGGAATGGCTCATATGATACCTGGACTAAAACAATATTTAGACCCTATGCCTAAACCTTATGTTGATGGTGGCTACTATACGAAGACACCCGAAAACAGACCATTAATTGGGCCATTGGATATAAAGGGCGCTTTTATTTGTGGTGCCTTTTCAGGCTTTGGAATAATGTCGGCCTGTGCTTCGGGGGAGTTAATAAGTAAGCATGTAACTAATGGGACACTTCCATCTTATTCTAAAGCGTTTGATCCTTCTCGATTTAGTGATAGTAACTATCTTGCTGAGATAAAGACATGGGACATGGATGGTCAGCTGTAATTAATCTCCCGATTGGTCTTTGAGCGGAACTTGGATATTTAACTATGGAATTTTGGCATTTTGGAGTGCCCTCGATAAGTGGTGTAGAGACCCTGGCTCAGAAATGTGAACAAGTGGGCTTTGATGGATTAACTCTGACAGACTCGCAAAACTTATCTAATGAAACTTATATAACTTTGGCACTAGCCGCTCGGGCAACCTCCACTTTGATGATTGGGCCTGGAGTGACAAATCCCCTGACGCGTCACGCCGCGTTAACTGCATCAGCTATCGCAACGCTTCAAGAGGTTTCGGAAGGCCGTGCAATTCTCGGTATAGGGCGCGGCGACTCCTCGCTCTTTAATATTGGTCATAAACCAGTTTCCCCAAGTGTCTTTCAGAGCTATCTAGAGACACTACAAATATATTTAAATGGTAGTTCTTTAGATACAAATGGTTACGAGAGCCGGTTAAAATGGTTGAAGAATGCCAACATTAAAAAAGTTCCCATAGACGTTGCGGCAACGGGGCCCAAAATCATAAGGATGGGAGCGATAATCGCAGAACGCGTAAGCTTCGCTTTAGGAGGTGATGTTGAACGGATAGCGTGGGGTATAAATCAGGTTAATCAAACGTTATCTGAAAAAATAAGGACTAACGAGGATAAACCGTCGCTTGGTGTTTACTTGAATATATGTGTTCATGACGATGTTGAGCGGGCTGCAGAGTTGGTCAGACCTGGGGTTGGAATTTTTGCTCATTTTACTGGCATGCCGGGTGCGAATAGGGAGCACGTAAATCAGGCCGATCAGTCTATGTTTGATAAATTAGGAGCAGGCTACGATAAGGTTCGCCATGGAAGAGGCGATGCTTCCCATGCTCAAGAAATGTCAGTCGAGTTCATCGATAGATTTTCAGTTATTGGTCCACCCGAGGTCTGCATAGAAAAACTCAAGGATATACAAAAACTCGGGATAGATAGAGTGTCGGTTATAGGGCCGCGCCCAGATCACTTTGGTGATGAAGCTGACGAGGCCCTAGAACGCTTTGCTTCGGACGTTTTACCCGCTTTTAAACACTGACTATAGCATTTTATCTAGTCTGCTAATAATTCCTCTGCTCAAGCATGTGGCTTTCTAGAAAGTTTTTTCCGAATTTGGTCTATATTTATTAGAAGGTATAAATGTCGTACGTATGGGTTTCCTCTCATCGTTAACCCAGAGTTGTCTATCAGGATGCATTCCTGCTCCATAGACGGCCGATACTGCTGACTTGCGCATACGGTTTAGTAGTCGAGTGTCTGCATTACCAACGGATGGATGCATGCCTCCATTTTCATCGACTACTTTCTTCCATTTAACTTTCCTTGATTCTAACGTATCGGCATTCTTTAGCTCTGTACAATTGATCTCATTGATATCCAGATCGATTACAATTTCATCACCGTTTTCAATGAATGCAATTTCTCCCCCTAAAGCGGCTTCAGGGCCAACATGTCCTATAACCAAACCAACGGAGCCTCCCGAGAATCTTCCATCGGTCATAAGCCCTACGACGATATCATTTTCACGACAAAGGGTTGTTATCCGCGATGTAGAGTCGAGCATCTCTGGCATGCCTGGGGCACCGCTTGGTCCTTCGTAACGCACGATAATCATATCATTATCCTGAAACACACTCGGTTCATTTTCTAAAGAGTAAAGCAATCCTTCCTCACCATCAAAAACTCGCGCTTTACCAACAAATTTATTATTTTCTAGTCCTCCCTCTACCCCTGCTAATTTAAGGACTGAGCTGAACTCTGGGGATAAATTCCCACCTAGAACTCTTAATCCACCGGTTGGTTTGTATGGCTTCTCCACGGTATAAATTACTGTTCCATCAGGGGCAGGTGGATTGAGACGATCGATTTGCTCTGCTAAAGTTTCCCCTGTGCAAGTTAATGTATCACCATTCAATAAACCCGCATTTAGTAATTCTTTAACTATCACTTGAACGCCGCCTTTTTCGTCAATATCTACCATCGAATAACTGCCAAAAGGTCGAGCGTCGATTAAAACGGGCACTACGTGTTGTGACAAATGGTTGAATTCTTCTGGTGACATAATATCTTCAGAAAAATCTCTAAACCCCGCTGCCCTGGCAATCTCAGGACCATGAAGCAATACATTTGTTGATCCACCAATAGCCATTGCCACTATCATTGCATTTCTAATCGAGTCGCGGTTTACGATGTCCCGAGGTGTAACTTTGGATTCAATCATCGCCTGCAAAAAATTGACTAATTCGCTTGGGAACTGCTCCAATCGTCTCTTGTCATCGGACGGGGGGGCAATCATGTGTAATGGTTCTAGTCCCATAACGCCGATAAAAGTCTGCATAGTATTGTAGGTAAACATTCCCCCGCAACTGCCGAAACCAGGACAGGACTCACAAGCTATTCGTTTTTTCATCTCTTCATCGTCGCTGCCAGCAACTTGAAATCCGGAGATTATATCGATCCGTTCTTTTGTCACTGAGTCGATGCCGGGGCGAATAGGGCCATCCGACATTATAATAGCGGGGCGATTATGTTCCAATATAGCTGACACCGTTCCAACTGGTGGTTTGTCACACGCGACTACAGCAATTGTTCCTTCTAAACCACTCGCACTTAAATGTTCACAGACAGAGTCGTGGGTTACTTCTCTTCCCATTAAAGAATAACGCATCTCTTTTGTGCCGTTACGCATTCCGTCTGATGTCGCTACAGTATACTCTGGCTGAACAAGACGCATAGAGAGTTTACCCGCCTCAGTGCCTATCTTTTGACGGAGACTTTCGTGGATAGTTTCAACTTTATGTTGGACACCTAGATAACATTGGGAGTCTCCTTTATTGCCAATTACCCCTACAGATGGTTCATGGATCAAATCAATATCGGTTCCGAGTTCCCTAGCAATACCGACGGTTTGGGCATTTCTTCCCGGATTTGTATCTATTAGAACCGTTTTAGAATTTCGCATTCCAATTCCCCTAAAATTCCAATGTTATCATTGACGCTACGTTATTTATAACCGGAGTGTATCGGATCTTTATATAAAAGAAATATTCATAGAGAAAGATCCTTATTGCTCCTCAATGTTTATTATTTACTTGTTATTTTCTGTAAGTGCTAAGATTGCCCGTTGTTCCGAAACTATGTGATCGGGAAATTGGCCCATAAAACA
>CALIMD010000371.1 GCA_938028645.1 uncultured Alphaproteobacteria bacterium | reverse complement strand
TTGTTATATTTGGATTATATTTTTGACTTTTTCTCTGATAAAACCTGCAATGCCAAATGGCAACCAACGAAAATTAATGTATTAATTTCATAGTGAGTATTTCTGTTCGAGACTTAAAGAAGCCGTGATTACCAATGACGCCTATCTAGGTTTCTCATGCGCCTATAATCATAATATTTCAATCCTATCAATATTCGAATAACCTGATACTTCATTCATTTTGAATGAAGATATATCTCCCCATCCACAAAACGATATTTGGGGGATTCGATATGAAATTAAATGCTACGATCAAAAACAAATTTATAACGTGATTTTGAGGGGTAACGAAAATGACCCGCCATTTATAAGGATCAGTGCACCTAGCATGACCAAAACAAGTAGCGAATTAACGAAACAGATGAGACCGTACATCCGCCAAGCTGCCATGCAACGTGCGGACTGAAAGAGTCCGCGAACCAAAGATTTGTAGAAATTAAATATCTTAAAAAAAAACCAATACATTATGGGAAAATAAGCTTTGGAAGCAGCTTGTTATTGAAATATGGCAAATTGACGTATGTGGTCGTTTGGTTACCTTACGAGTTGGCCATGGTTTCAATAACTCTAATCCCAATGGTAATTTTGTGATCAAAAACTATAATAAATCTGATTGGGCTTTTTCAGGAAGACGGGTCCCCCAGCCTCAAGACCCTGAACTTATACAAAAACTACTGTTAAAAATCATAAAAAGGGAACCAAACAGCTTTAATGGAATATCTATGGAGCGTAGCGAATAGAGAGATCCTTCATGCCTAAACTCTGTTAGCTTTTTTATTCGAAAATGGTCTTGAAGTTGATGTGAATATGGACAAGGTTGCTTTTTAGGCGCTTCGAGCATCCTACAACGGTTATCCCCAGCAATGCGCCTTATTGCGTTAATTTATGAAAAAAGCACATGGAGAGCAAAGGATAACAGGTTAGCTGCCGCCCGGAAGAAAAGAGCTAAAAAAGCAGAAATTAATGCAAAAACACAGCAATTTCATGTCTTGGCCTTACGAGGTATTACAAGTTAAAAACGGCAATAAGCTCTATTCCCCCCCCAAATCGACAGGCCTAAATCCCAAAATTCTCTCAAAACGCTCCTGATATTTTGGCCAAACTTCAGGATTTACTAATCTTGGCGGCTGGTTTCCACGAAGTAAAGCGATCCATTGCTCCGCCCCTCCAACCGACATATTAGTGTTAGCTTCTTTTGTTATTCCCGCATGATGGGGCGTTACTAAAACATTATCTAATTTCATAAGACAATGTTCAGGCCCAGGAGGCTCTTTCCAAAACACGTCAACTCCCGCTCCAAGAATTTCATTTCGTTCAAGGGCACCAGCTAATTCTTCTTCATTAACTATTCCACCACGGGCTGTGGTAACAAAAACAGCATCATTTTTCATACTAGAAAATTGGTTCGTCCCGAACATTCCCAGTGTTTCATCTGTTCTTGGACAATGCACGCTAATAAAATCAGACTCCTTAATCAAGGTCTCGAAATCAACTTTCAACGCCCCTCTAAATTTTATATCACTTTTGCTGACATATGGATCATACGCTATAACACGCATTTTAAACGCTAATTTACAAAGTTCTGCCGTTCGGCTTCCAATTTGTCCCAGGCCCACTATCCCGAGGGTTTTTCCGAGCATCTCTGCTCCAATTAACTCCATACGATCGAGATTATTTTCTCTTCTCAAACGCCTATCTGCCTGGATCATTTTTTTAGAGACGGCCAGCATCATCCCAAGGGCATGTTCGGCTACAGACTCTTTATTGGTACCTGTTTGATTTACAACTGCAATACCTGCATCGGTACAAGCCTGAACATCAATATAATCATACCCCGCCCCGGTAGACGATACTGCAACCAGGTTTGGAGCGCGTAAAAGTAATTCGCTGTCAGGGAACCACGGCTCAATTAGCTCCGTCCTGGACTGCACTTGGTACCCATGAGCTCTAGCCATTGCAGCGTCATTATAAGCCCGATCATTATTATAACGAAGCCTTTCAATTTGAATATCGTCCGCCTTATCCAAGACCTTGTGTGCAGCATTCGTATCCATCCAATCCTCGAAGTAAACTAATCTGCTTGAATTCTCACGCACTTTCTCTTCTCCTTTCATTCCGGGCACAAGAATTTATTCGCCGCCAAAAACCGTCAAATCCGTTTTATTAGTGTTTATAAAATCCCAATCGTATATCACACCTAACCCCGGCCCATCCGGTACTGGAACGCATCCATCCGATCCGACACATTCAAGTAAATCTGAGTATCCGCATAAATAAACTGGAGGGACCGCATTAGGGCAATCAGGCCCGACTAAAGCGACTTCGTAGAAGTTTGAGTTACGCATAGCCCCCATAACGTGCCGATGGGCAGGGCCACAAGCATGAACCTCCACATCTATGCCAAACGCTTCTCCCAAATGAGCGATCTTCATGCCTCCGGTGATCCCCATATCATATTCAGGATCCATCCTTAAAAAGTCCGTACCTCCAGCAATCAAAAAATCAGCCTTGGGCTCCACCCCGCGGATATGTTCCGTCTGTAAAAGCGGCGTTTTTATCATTTCACGCAGGCGCTTATGAGCAAAAGCTGAAACACCGGAGTCGCGGTATGGGTCTTCATACCAAAAATAGCCTCCCTCATCGCAGGCGTGACCAACATAAACAGCATCGGCAAAAGTTCTCAACTCACAGGCAGGATCCAACATCAATGTCATTCTATCCCCAACCTGTTTTGCTACATGTAAAACATTAGCTGCCTCTTCGCGTGCATCACCATCATTCCAGCCGTGCACTTTAAAGCCGCGATAGCCTAGGTCGTAACATTGCTCTGCAAAATCTGCAAACGCCTCCTTTGAGTCGAGGCCACCATTACGATCTCCATGATAAGTACTTGCATATGCAGGCAGTCTTTTTCTGTAACCACCCAGAAGGGTGCTTACGGAACAGCCCAATTGTTTCCCCGCCCAATCCCATAGTGCTATATCTAGTGACCCCTGCCCCATGTGATCAAATTGTCTCAATTCCCTTTTCATGTCATCGTAGATGCCTTCCCTGTGCTCCGCGTCTCTTCCAATTAATTTTGGCGCAAGCATTTTGGCCTGAGCACAGGTTGAGGGCGTCCCGCACCAATGAGTTACGTACTCCCCACGGCATCCATCCTCTGTCTCTATTACAACTGCGAACTTAGCCACCTCAGAAATGCTTCCCTTAGAATAGCCAACCGCTCCTACGGAATCTGCGCCGGTCATATTACCAAGATTAACAGCATCAAAGGTAAATTCATGAATTTCGACTTTAGTTATTTTAGTCATCAGCTATATCCCTCTGGAGCAATAAAACCGCCTAAATTTGTCTCTATAAGCTTAGAAAAATGCATGGTCGTTAAATCCTGCATATACGGACCTATGATTTGTAAACCGCACGGCAGTCCGGAACGCGTTAAACCAACGGGCGCGGACGTTGCTGGTAAATATACCACGCCAGGTAATCCTGCCCAAAACAACTGATCAACCGTTGGCTCCTGACCATTATTGATGGGTATTGTTCTATCAGCCCTGTCACCAGCTTGATCGTGGGGAAAGGCAGCAGACGCCGCCACAGGTGTCAAAAGTAAATCATAATCTCCAAAAAATCTCTCCCACTCCCGTTGCAATAACTCCCGC
>CALIMD010000370.1 GCA_938028645.1 uncultured Alphaproteobacteria bacterium | reverse complement strand
AATTAACCGACAACCACTTTTGAAGTGATTAAAAAAATCGAGTTAATGAAAATGCTTCCAGTTCCGACTTGGCTGCTGACCCAGTTATCATTCCTGCGGCTAGTTCTCCCGCTGCTGGACCCAAGCCAAACCCGTGGCCACTAAAACCTGTTGCTAAGTAAAAGCCGGGCAATGTTGAAACTGGTGAGATTACTGGAACTGCATCGGGTGTCACATCTATTAAACCAGCCCACTGTTCCAATATCTTTATATCCTTTAGCTCAGGAAATAATCGTTTTAAGTTTGCCTGTGCCTCTTTTAGAATTGATTTTGACGGGCTGACTTGATTGACCCTTTCTTCCTCAAAAGGGGTGATTGACTCCGAACCCCAATTTTTAGCTATTGTCAGCTCTTTAAAAAATCGATGGTCTAATCGGAAACGGAGTCTATTTTTTTCCGTTTTAAAGGCAGGTAGAAATTTAGTCATCCATCGAAAGCTATTGGGCACAATGGGAACTTCCGTAGCTGAGCCATGTGCGACCGTATACCCTCCATCCTGTCTCCGCCTTAAGGCAACATCTTTACACCAAATAGAATGGTCGGAGATTAAAGGAGCTGGTGTTGTTCGGAAAACTGATGATCTAACCATCAATTGCGGCAATTCAACACCATGGCGACCGCAAAACAATGAAGACCACGCACCAGCTGCGCACAAAACAGCATTGGTTGCGATCGGTCCCAATTCCGTAACAACGCCGGATATCTTGCCGCCTGAAAACTCCAATCCACGAACTGCACAGTTCGTTGCAATATTTACTCCATTACGCTCCGCAGCCCGGCCTACAGCCGTTGTTGCTTTAGAGGGCTCGGCTCGACCATCACTAAGGGTTGTGAGTGCACCAATCCATTTCCCGTTTGCAAGAGGTATTTTACCCAAGGCTTCCGACTTCGATAAAATTTTCGTGTCGATCTGGTATTGTTTCGCATACTCTAGCCACGCCTCATAGTCTGAGAGCTGTTGTTCAGTATTGGCGAGATAAAGTGAACCTGATTGAACATATCCGACATCCTCACCAATCTCACTAGCTAGGTCCTTCCATATCTTTATACTTCGGATTATCGCAGGTATTTCAGCTGGGTCTCTTCCTTGCTGTCGAACAAAACCCCAATTCCTTGAAGATTGCTCACCTGCAACTATCCCTTTTTCGCACAACACAACAGATAACCCTAGCTTTGATAGAAAATAAGCTGCTGATGTCCCCACAATGCCTGCACCAATAATAACTACATCTGCTTTTAAAGGAATGTTCATTGCCCAGTTTACTCCCTGGTTTTCAACAACCTGATATCGGGCCATGTCTCAGCGGTGTTCTGTAGATGCCAGGGATTACGTGCTAAAAACACGGGTAATTCATCGTGATCGTAAGCGAGATCACCCTGATTTTTATCTATGAACCGCTTAATCTCTGAAGTATCATCGCCATCGACCCACAGTGCCGTGTGCAAAGCCGCTTGCTCGAAGTGAACTGGGATATCATATTCCGTTCTGATACGGTCAGCCAACACTTCAAATTGCAGTGATCCTACTACTCCCACAATCCAGTTTGATCCAATATTCGTTCTAAATACACGGGCAACACCCTCTTCGGCTAAATGTGTCACTGCCCGGCCCAAATGTTTTGCTCGCATCGGATCAACTGGACGAACACGTTGTAATAACTCCGGAGCAAAACTCGGGATACCTTTAAATTGTAGACTTTCGCCTTCTGTAAGAGCATCACCTATTCTTAAATTTCCATGATTAGGAATACCTATGATATCTCCAGGAAATGCTTCCTCTGCTAGTTCCCGCTCGCGGGCAAGAAACATAACAGCATTGTGTACATTTATCGTTTTTCCAGTTCTAACGTGTTTTAGCTTCATCCCTCTTTTAAAATGCCCAGAGCAAACTCGAGCAAACGCAACACGATCTCTATGTTTTGCATCCATGTTTGCCTGTATTTTAAAGACAAAAGCTGAGACTTTTTTATCCGTTGGTGGAACTATCCGTGTTTGGCTTGGTTGGGGCCTTGGATTTGGAGCAAATTCAGTCATTCCTTGCAATAATTCCCTAACACCAAAGTTATTTATTGCACTACCAAAAAATACAGGGGTTCTATTCCCCTCCAAATACGACTCTTTTTCAAAAACAGGGCACAAACCTCTTGCCATCTCTACTTGCTCTCTAAGTTCAGTTGCCGCGCTTGAGGAAAGTAATTCATCTAAATGCGGGTCATCGAGGCCATTACATACAAGGCCGGGATCCGGTTGGTCATGGCTACCTTTAGCAACCAACATTAAGCGGTCATTTATAAGGTCATAACAGCCTTTAAATAATTGTCCCATTCCTATAGGCCAGCTTGCTGGAGACACTTCTATTTGCAGCGTTTGCTCTATTTCATCTAATAAGTCAAAGGGATCTTGTGCCTCTCGATCCATTTTGTTTATGAAGGTCACTATTGGCATATCCCTTAGCCTACAAACCTCAAATAATTTTCGCGTTTGTTGCTGGATCCCTCTAGCAGCATCAATAACCATCACTGCCGAATCCACGGCTGTCAATGTTCTATAAGTATCTTCTGAGAAGTCTTCATGACCCGGTGTATCAAGCAAATTGAAGGCTTTACCATTATACTCATAACTCATAACGGAAGAGGCAACCGATATTCCCCTCTCTCGTTCAACCTTTAACCAATCAGAATGAGCTCTGCGCTGTTCTCCGCGGGCTTTAACGGCGCCAGCCATTTGAATGGCACCACCAAAAACTAAAAGCTTTTCTGTTAATGTTGTCTTCCCTGCATCCGG
>CALIMD010000369.1 GCA_938028645.1 uncultured Alphaproteobacteria bacterium | reverse complement strand
GAAAAAACTTCTAATACAGAAACCTGGAAAATTACGCGTCTTAACCCTTAATCGTCTAGGTTAGTCCAAGAAAACAAAACTTTGAGATTATTTTCTTCTTAGTATAATACTAGGGAATGAAAGATATGCAGAAAACTCTTCTCTTAACTGGCGCAAGCCGGGGGATAGGGCACGCCACTGTAAGTTTTTTCAGTGAGAAAAACTGGGAAATAATAACATGCTCTCGTGAAGCCCCTCCAGAAGAGTGCCTACGCGACTTAAATTGGTCTCACCATATAACAACAGATTTAGCTGACACCAATAGTATCGATGCGTTTATAAAAGAGGCAAATGCATTTTTAGGTGAAAGACCTTTACATGGTCTTGTAAATAATGCTGGTTGGTCTCCTAAATCACCCATTCAGGAACGGCTTGGATGTCTAAACGGTAACTTAGACGCCTGGAGGACCGTTTTTGAACTTAATTTCTTTGCTCCATTGCGTTTAGCACGCGGGTTTGCATCTTCGCTTACAAAGGGAAAAGGTTCAATCGTAAATATCACCTCAGTAGCTGGGCATGCTATACATCCATTTGCAGGATCTGCTTATAGTACGTCGAAAGCGGCATTGGCTTCTCTAACACGAGAGTTAGCGAATGAATTTGCTGATCTAGGAGTTCGAGTTAACTCAGTAGCTCCGGGCGAAATAGAGACAGCTATGCTCTCGGAACAAACTGAGGTTCTGATCCCTCGTATTCCGATGCACAGGTTAGGAAAGCCAAAGGATGTCGCCTCAACTATTTATTTTCTGTGCTCTGAGGATAGTGAGTATATCACCGGCACCGAAATTTTCGTCACAGGTGGTCAGCATATGTTATGAGGAGCTTATGATCTTTTCTATTTTTTCTACTTGTTCACCACACCACGAAAGTCGCTGATCCGTAACAGCCAATTCTAGATCTAAGAGCCCGGGTAACAGCCCTCCAGACCATTCTTTATGTTTCCCCAAATCCTGTAAACGGTTTCTTTCTGCTTGATACATTGCTTGCAACCCGACCAATTGATCGAGCCTCTCGGATGGCTCTAGAACTTCAATAAATCTTAGCTTTAATGCAACTACTAGTTTATTCAAATCCGAGCTTCCTGATCGAATTGTTGATCTTAGATACTCTTTTAACTCTTGGAATCCACTTGTTGTCAGCCGCAAAAGCTCCTCACCGTCTCCACCAGAGTTTTCTACGACTTCAATTAGCCCCTCTAATTTCAAGAGTTCAATAGAGGTTCCTAAAAGATCAAGTGAGGGGCCCACTATACGGGCGGAAAACTGTCTAACTTCTGTAGAAATATCTATATAACTTCGAGTGCCATTTATTAGTGCTCCTAACGCCGCCATACGAATGGCCTCTTTTGGTATAAGAGAGTTATCACGATACATTGCACCAACCTTCTAAACACGAATAGCCATCTCAAGATATCTTACAGGAGACAAAAAATCCAGCTTTTGTGGTCTAACCGGGTGAAACGCCCCTTAATCGTTCATTTCTTCGTCGCAATAATTCAACTGTTGTAAGCAGCAAAATAGAAACGCACACTAAAATAGTAGCGACAGCTAGAATTGTTGGACTGATTTGTTCCCGAATACCCGCCCACATTTGCCTTGGTATTGTGCGTTGTTCAAAACCAGCAAGAAAAAAAACAACAACCACTTCATCAAATGATGTAATGAAAGCAAACAAGGCTCCCGAGACAACGCCTGGTAAAATCAATGGCATCTGTATTTTAAAAAACGTTCGAGACGTTCCCGACCCAAGACTTTGTGCAGCTTTAGTTAATGAGTGGTCAAAGCCAGCAAGTGTCGCCGTCACGGTTATAACGACAAACGGAGTACCAAGCACAGCATGAGCTAGGATCAACCCAGGCATCGTTTGTGATAATCCAATTTTAGAATAGAAAAAAAACATCCCCGCCGCAGAAATAATTAGAGGCACAATCATCGGAGAAATAAGTACACCCATCACTAAGGGTCTATATGGCATATGAGATTGACTTAGTCCGAGTGCTGCTAAAGTACCCAAAACAGTTGCAATCAAAGTTGAGCAAGTAGCTACAATGATGCTATTTTTTGCTGAGAAAATCCATTGAGGGTTAGTTGCAATATCTTTATACCAACGGACCGAATACGCCTCTCTGTCTAGAGACATCATACCTTCGGTAAAGGTAAAATAAGGTTCGGCATTGAAAGACAAAGGTATGATAACAAGTATCGGTGCAATCAGAAATAAGAATACACAGGCACAAAATATCAGAAAACTGTAGTGGCTTATTTTGCCACCAAGTCCGGTATAGGGAGGAAATGCCATCGGCCTATCCTAACTTCATGTTATCGATGCCTACAATTTTATTGTAAAGCCAGTAGAGACCGAGCACCGCAAATAACAAAATAGTTCCCAAAGCGGCCGCAAGCCCCCAATTTAGAGAAGACTTCATATGATACGCTATAAAATTACTAATTAATTGCCCCGATTGTCCTCCTACTAACGCGGGAGTTATGTAATAGCCGATTGATAAGATAAAAACGAGCAAACAGCCTGCACC
>CALIMD010000368.1 GCA_938028645.1 uncultured Alphaproteobacteria bacterium | reverse complement strand
AGGGTCAGGTCAATTTTCTAATATTAATTATACAAAATCGAATAATAACGGCCTAATTGTCTCTATACCAAATACGGCTGGCACCCAATTCAGACATTTTCTAAGTGGACAAAAGGTGGTTGTCGATTTTCTAAAAGGAAGGAAAATTAGAGCAAAAGAATCTGCCAACGAAGGATTGATTAATGAATCAGAAACAAATGTTGAGGATAAGACAGGGGCAGAAAATAGAAAGTTTATAGAGAAGCAATTAGGTTTAGGGGGAGTGAAGACGAATAATACATCAACGCGACCATCAATTAATACCCAAACTTCAAAAACTGCAGAAGGTAGTTTTGAACAGCAAATGCCGTTAAAAACACGAGCTAGTGAATCCAACCTCTCTAACCAAGCCCAAAATAATAGTGCGATAGTTATTTCTGATTCAGGAAAAACGGAAAATTTAAAAATTGATGACTCTAAAAAAGAGACTTTAAAAGCAAGACTACAAGATAGTCCAAAACAACAGAAGCTTGAAGTGCTCACCAAAACCAACTGGTCTGTAAAAAGATCGAGTGGGCGTGAAAAAATCTCTATATCGGGTTCGAAAGTTTCTGTTCGATTGCTAAAAAATAACGATGTTGATTCATTATACTTTGACTGGAAGGAAGGGGTGCCAGCAGCTGTTTTTGTTAGAGCTGGAAAATTGTGGGCAGTCTTTGGAAGAAAGGCACAATTTGATATTTCTGGTATCCAAAGTAACGATATGGGTATAATTAGTGATTTTAAGCAGCTTCCGATAGGAGGCGCTTCGGCCCTTGTTGCTAAAATCGCGCCCGGAATTTCTCCAACTGTTTGGAGAAAAGGAGAGTCGTGGGTAGTTGATCTATCACCCCGGGTACAACGTCCCGATGTCGACTTAAAGCTGGTAACGCAACAAACAAGTCCACAAGGACCAAGAGTTTTCGTATTGGCTGATGGGATTGGAAAATTTATTGAGACTTATGATCCGATTGTTGGTGATAGGCTTTTTATCGTTCCTCTCACTCCGCTTAGTAGAGGAATTGAAACGCCGCGTAGGTTTGCACAATTTGAGATCTTGAAGTCAGCGCAAGGCCTTGTAGTTCGTCCCTTAATTGATGAATTAGAAATACGTGTTATGCCTGATGGAGTTGCCATTACGGCCAGTGAGTTTAAAGGGTTGGAGGTTTCCAAACGACAAACAAAAATCAGTCCAACAGAATCTCGAAGAGCTCAATTAGATGGACTTCCTAGAGGGTTGGAACCGGGCCGAATTTTCAATCTAGAGGCTTGGACTCAAGGCACCAAACCCAACGAATTTCTGGAAATGAAACAGGCCATTCAACAGCAAATATCACAAGCAACTAGTATAGCACGCGGTGGACCTAGATTGAGTCTAGCTCAGTTTTATTTTGCAAAAGGCCTTGCTGCGGAGACAATGGGATTATTGCGGACCATTTCAGATTCGGACGAGGAAATGGCCCGGCGTCCCGATGTGATAGCGCTACGTGGTGCCAGTCAATTTATATTAGGTAGGTTTGTGGATGCAGAAAAGGAATTAGATAACCGTGTTTTGAATGGGTTTTCCGAAGCAGAATTATGGCGGGGAGCATCTAATGCGGCTCAGGGAAAATGGGCGGCGGCGATTGAGCACTTTGCTCGGGCTGGTGAAATCCCCGGTGACTATCCGCGCAATTTTTCAATCCAACTTTCGTTGTTGGCGGCAGAGGCGGCCATCAGGGCAGAGGACTATCGAGGCGCTGGGGTATTTTTAGATGCGATTGCACAGGGAAAACCTACGGTTGGAGAGCAAGCAAGACTTAACTATCTGAGAGGCAGGGTCTTATATGCCTCAGAAGATATAGCTACGGCTTTGAGCTTTTGGCGAAGGTTAACCAACGGAACAGACCGCTGGGCAAGTGTGCGTGCCAAGCGCGCCCTGATTGAACATAATTTGCGAGATAATACAATTACACGTCCACAAGCAATCGAAAGGCTAGAGCGTCTGCGTTTTGCTTGGAGAGGAGATCAGTTGGAATTTGATCTATTAAGAAGGTTAGGAGAGCTGTATATTGAAGAGAAAGATTTTACAGCTGGCCTTACCTCATTGCGACAAGCGGTTACATTTTTTCCAAATAATATTTTTGCGCGTTCTGTTTCTAAAAAAATGATAAAAAGTTTTTCAGGTATTTATACTGACGGTACCTCGGATGCAATGACACCTTTAACTGCGCTTGCTCTATATGATCAATTTCGCGAGCTTACACCGGTGGGGCGACGAGGGGATAAGATTATCCAGAGGCTCGCCGACAGGCTGGTGGAGGTTGACTTATTGGATAGGGCATCGGTGCTTTTAGATCGACAGGTGCGTTTTAGATTGCAAGGGGTTCAAAAAGCACAAGTTGGCAGCAGGCTTGCGCTGATACGGCTGTTGGATAGGCAACCAAGTACCGCATTAGAAGCTTTGGATGAGAGCGTAGCACCAGGTTTAGATCCAAAATTAGCACTTCAAAGAAAACGTTTGCGGGCTCGAAGTGTTTTTGAATTAGGCGATAGTGAAACAGCATTGAAATTGATAAAAAGCGATAACGATCGCGATGCCGACCTACTTAGATCAGATATTTTTTGGCGGACTAGAGATTGGGTGAGTGCAGGAAAAGTTTTTGAACGCCTGATTGGGAATGCTGGTCGAGATGGAAGAAGAATTAATGATCTATCAGCGGCTTTAATTTTAAATTGGGTCGTAGCTTTATCCATGAGTGACCAAGTCGATGCACTTAATAAAGTTAGACAAATTTATTCTACGCAGATGGACATGACAGAATACCGAGATGCTTTTCGGCTTATAACTAATAAAACAGAAGGAGATATGCAGGATTTTCGAACTCTGACCGAGCGTTTCAAGGAAATTGGTCGTTTTCAGGCGTTTTTAACTACGTACCGGGAGAAGTTGAAGACTAAGTTGCTAAGCGAAATGAATTAAAAGACTTAGCTTCATATTTTTCTCATTAATCGTTATCCTGCGCCAAAACTCTTCACTAGAGAACCAGAAATTAGATACCATCCATCGACTAAAACAAAAAATATGAGCTTGAAGGGCAGTGAGACTATAATTGGGGGGACCATCATCATCCCCATCGACATCAGTATTGACGCTACGACCATATCTATTATAACGAACGGCAAATAAATCAGAAACCCTATCTCGAAGGCTCTTCTTAGTTCGCTTATCATAAATGCTGGTATCAGAACTTGTAAGGGAGCATTGGTGCCTGTTGCGTTGGAGTCAACCTGGGCAATATCTTCAAATAAAGAGAGGTCTTTATCTCTAACCTGCCTCAACATGAATGTTCGAAATGGTGCAGCTGTCTTTTCAAAGGCTTCAGTTTCATCTATTCTTTCTTCGATTAATGGCGATATACCTTCTTGCCACGCCTGTTCAAACGTGGGAGCCATTATAAAGGCACTCAAGAAGAGCGCTAAGCTTATCATGACTACATTAGGGGGCGATTGTTGCGTACCCAGGGCAGTTCTTAATAGCGATAGAACAACTACTATGCGGGTAAATGATGTAATTGTTACCAATAGTCCCGGTGCTAAAGAGAGAACCGCTATTAACGCAACCATTTGTAAGATGCGCGCAGTTGTTGATCCGCCAGGTTCTCCTATGTCTAGGGTCAGGGTCTGAGCGTAACTGGGCTCGATTGTGCCAAAAATCAATAATAAAAAGAAACTTAATCGCAATAAATGTCGAATTACTCTCGAAAACAGGCTTATTCTCTTTGCTTTTAGTTGCTGATATTTCAAGTATTAACTCCAGACAAGGGATGTGATTTCCCAGTTTTAACGCTTTGAGCTATGAGTTCTTCTTTAAACTGAGCCTTCTTATTCATAGATGAATCGTTAGAGGTACTATTTATCAAAAGGTTATTGTCGTGCCCCACCAGTATTAAATATTCATTTGAACCCTGCTCAACTACTATAAGTTTATTTCTGACATCAATTCTCAGCGTTTCTTTGATTAGGAGGGTTTTTGCGGTAATACTTCTATTGTGGAATTTAATTAGATCAAACCGTTTTATCGCCCAATACAAAATGCCTATGAGCGATAATGTAAAAATTAACGCGAAGAAAAATCTTAGATAAACACTTAGTTCCATTTTTAAGCCAAAAGGTTTTAATTTAGATCTGGATTCAAGTTTGTGCTTAGTTGGCGTAAAGTTAAACCTTACTTTTGTACATCTTACTCGTTTTATAGGCTTTTTTAGCTTTTTTTATCAGTTCTTGATTGTTTGCATTATTTTGGTCTACTGATTTTTTGATCATTATGGTCATGGTGTCCAAGGACTTTATTAAACCTGGAAGTTGTTCCCCAAGTTTTTTGGCATCCTTTGGTGGCAGTTTTGGCAATTCATCGCACAAGCTTTTTACAAGAATTTCTAGCCTGGTAGGGGCTTCAAAAAAGTCCCCACTTAAAAAGCTTTGTTCAGATTCGTTGAGTAAACTTTTTACATTCGTCAATTTAGCCTCTAATGAATCAAATTTTGATTTATCCATTAAGGATTATCCTCGCTGTCTCTTTCTTGTTCTTTTCTCTCACTATTAGCGTTATAGACATAGGTTAAAATTTCCGCTACTGCAGCAAAGGCCTCTAATGGTATCTCACAGTCAACCTCAACAACAGATAAAATCGCTGCTAAATCTTCATCTGTCCTAACTTTGACATCATTATCAAACGCTAGGCGTAGTATTTTTTCAGCGATCTTGCCGTGCCCTTTTGCCAGGATAGTTGGAGCAAGATTACTTTTTTTCTGATCTTTTATAGCGAAAGCAACAGGTCTTTTTGCCAAAATGCCCCCATCTATTGAGATGTTGTAAAATCAAATAATACACAATTATAGATTAAATAGTATATTAGAGAAAGATACCTTTACAGTTGCAAGTCAAAAAAATCTGAAAGGTGGTACGGGTTTTGCATTAATGAATTTCAGGCGAACAAACTAGTATCGCTGTTATTTTAATAATTGCTACAATTTGGGATTAGCTATGAATTTAAGTACCTTAAACGTATTTCGTCTGGCTACTATGAAAATGGGATGGTTGTCCGAGCGGCAAGGCGTTTTGGCTCAGAATATAGCTAATGCGGACACCCCAGATTATCGAGCCAAAGACCTTAAAGCTCCTAGTTTTTCCAAGACAATGAGCAATGGTAATACTAATCACAACGTAAAAATGGTGCAGACTGCAAAAGGCCATATGATTGCTTCCGTGAATTCTGTGGGCTCTCGTTTAATAAAGGAACGAAATAAAGATGTGTACGAGGTAAGCCCAAATAAAAACGCTGTGATTATGGAAGAACAACTGATGAAGATCAGTGAGTCCAGCATGAATTTCAAGTTGGCGAGCAGCATATATAGTAAAAATTTATCAATGTTCAAAATGGCCCTCAATGGCTCGGGTAGATAAGAATCCAATAAACTTAGGAGATCAATACGTTGGGAATCGATCTAAATAACGCATTAAAAATATCAGCGTCTGGCATGAAGGCACAGGGTACGCGGTTGAGGGTGATATCCGAGAATATTGCTAATCAGGACTCTGTTGGCAGAACTGGGGGAGCGGATCCTTACAGACGAAAAACAATTGTGTTCAAAGATGTAATCGATAGACAATTAGGAATAGACTTAGTACAGGTGGCTAAAATAGGACGAGACGAGGGTAATTTTAAGATATCATATGAGCCCTATCATCCACTCGCTGATGAAAAAGGTTACATTAAGCGCCCTAACGTGAACGGACTTATTGAAATGATGGATATGCGTGAAGCGCAGAGAACGTATGAAGCCAATCTAACAGTTTTAGAGTCTTCTAAGAAGATGATACAAAGAACAATTGATTTGTTAAAAATTTAAAAGATATATTAGCCGTTTACGCAATTTTTTGGTACAATCTGCAACGATGTATTAGGAGAGTTTAAAATGATCGGCAAAGTAGGTGGGGTCTTACCTAAGATGATGGCAACGGACGATGTTGTTGCTAATAAAACTTCTGGGGCAGATTTTGCGTCTTTTATTAAGGAAGCTTCAAAAAATTCTATTGAGACGCTCAAGGATGGTGAAGTTATGAGTATCAAAGGAGTAACAGGAGAGGCTGATTTGACAGATGTAGTTGCGGCGGTTAACAGTGCTGAGGCGACATTACAACTTGTCACAACACTAAGGGATAGAATGATACAGGCTTATCAAGAGATAATCAGAATGCCTATCTAATTTTTTGGCCTAACAGAAACAAACAGATGAACCAAACCGACGCAATAGAAATTGGCAGAGAAGCCATTATGGTAGTGTTAACAATGTCTGTCCCAATTATGGCAGTTGCATTGCTTGTCGGTTTAATTATTGCTCTTTTTCAGGCATTAACGCAGTTGCAGGAAATGACATTAGTATTTGTTCCGAAAATAGTTGTGGTTTTCGGGGCTTTAGTATTTTTTCTTCCGTTTATGTTGAGCACTTTATCGAATTATATGAATAACCTAGCCGATCGAATAATAGGGCTCAGTTAGAACAGACATAGGGGCGACTTATTCGTATTGGTTCCTACTTTTAATCGAGGAGCGTATAAAGCACCGTGGCTTTAGAGCAGTTTTTGCCGGTACAAGTCTTTGCATTTTTACTAGTCTTT
>CALIMD010000367.1 GCA_938028645.1 uncultured Alphaproteobacteria bacterium | reverse complement strand
ACATTGCCGGCGGGGCAAATTTTGTTAGATTAATACCATCAACCGCTGCTTTGTACTCTTCGATACTCGGTGTGCGACCGAGGATGGTCGATAATACAACCACCGGAGTTGAAGCTAAAAGAGATTCTCCTTTTTTCTCGTCGGAGTCTGCTACCACCCGGCCTTGGAAAAGTCGCGTGGAGGTAGCCATGACAGTGTCCCCCTTAGCCGCTTTTTCCTGATTGCCCATGCAGAGATTGCAACCAGGACGTTCAAGATAAAGGATATTTTCGTAAGCTGTTCTTGCTTCAGTCTTAGGTGCCGAATCATCGAATTCAAACCCGGCGTATTTTTGGAGAATTTCCCAGTCACCATCGGCTTTGAGTTCATCAACGATGTTGTAAGTAGGGGGAGCTACTACTAGTGGTGCCTTAAACTTTATCTCACCTTTAGTTTTTTCGATATTACGAAACATTTGGGCTATGATATTCATATCACCCTTGTGGACCATGCATGATCCAACAAACCCAAGATCAACTTGTTTCTCAGATCCGTAATAAGAGATCGGTCTAATGGTGTCATGAGTATAGCGTTTCGCTATGTCGATGTTATCAACGTCTGGATCAGCTATCATCGGTTCATTGATCTCATCCAAATCAACAACTACTTCGGCAAAATATTTGGCGTTGGGATCCGGTTTCAGGGCTGCTTGCTCACCGGATTTAATACCGGCAATACGAGCATCTGCTTTATCAATTAGGCCCTGAAGCATCCCGGAAGGGATTTCCATGCCCTTATCGATCATGACCTGAATACGGGCCTTCGAGATTTCTAGCGACTCAATGAGAGTATCGTCATTGGAAATACAGATTGAAGCCTTTGCTTTCATCTCAGCAGTCCAATCCGTAAACGTGAAGGCTTGGTCGGCCAGCAACGTGCCGATATGTACCTCAATGACCCGGCCCTGGAATACATTTTCTCCATCAAACTGGGCCAACATCTGAGCTTGGGTTGCATGAACTACATCGCGGAAGTCCATATGATTGCCCATCGTACCCTTGAACGTAACCTTCACGGACTGGGGGACAGGGAAGCTCGCTTGACCCAAGGCTAACGCCAGGGCAACCGTACCGGAGTCAGCGCCAAACGCTACACCCTTAGACATTCTGGTGTGCGAATCACCGCCAATAATGATAGCCCGGTCGTCTATGGTAATATCATTCAGCACTTTATGAATCACGTCAGTCATTGCGTGGTATTGTCCTTTAGGATCGCGACCTGTGACTAGACCAAATTTATTCATAAAGGCCATAAGTTTCGGCGTATTTGCCTGTGCTTTCTTGTCCCAAACGGAAGCGGTGTGGCAGCCGGACTGATAGGCACCATCAAGTGTTGGGGCAATAACAGTTGCAGCCATAGCTTCTAATTCCTGGACCGTCATTGGGCCCGTCGTATCCTGCGAGCCAACGATATTAACTTTTACCATTGCGTCGGAACCTGCATGTAGTACGGTTCCTTTTGGAACACCAACAGCATTGGCATTAAAAATTTTCTCAACTGCAGTCAAGCCTTGATCCGAGTGGGAGATTATTTTTGGTGCTGCAAAAACCTGCTTGGGCTCAACGCCAATTGTTTCAGCAGCGAATATTTGCAGTTTTTTGCCAAAGTCAATGGCATAGGAACCACCGGCCTTCATGAATTCAACTGATTGTGGTGAGAAGGCTGCACTCACGTCGGCAAGTTCCTGAGAGCCATCTTCATTCATGAGTTTTTGGGTTTTAGTATTGATAGTTAAAACTGTACCGGTGGCTACCGAGTATCTTTCTTCTAGGATTGGATTGCCGTCGTTGTTAACTATTACCTTGCCATTCTCGTCAACTTTTTTGACCCAATTCTTGAGATCAACGCCTATACCGCCCGTAACACCTACTGTTGTTTGGAAAATTGGCGAGATGCCATTGGTGCCGGCAACGATAGGAGCCATATTAACGAAGGGTACATATGGGCTCGCTTGCTCCCCCATCCAAAGAGCGACATTATTGATTCCGGACATTCGAGACGAACCAACCCCCATTGTACCTTTCTCGGCTATCATCATCAACCGTTTGCCGGGATGTTGAATTTTCAGCGCTTCAATCTCCTTTTGAGCCCGCACTGAGATAAAGCTTTTGCCGTGCAATTCACGATCAGCTCGAGAATGCGCTTCTGCACCCGGAGACATTAAATCGGTCGAGATATCTCCTTCCGCAGCAACGAATGTCACAATTTTGATTTCGTCATCTATTTCAGGTAGGTTTGTGAAAAACTCGGCATCCGCGTAGCTTCTCAGGATACCTTTTGCGACGCTATTCCCAGCTTCATACGCCTCCTTCAATCGATCTGTGTCTGCATCATAAAGAAAGACAAGTGTCTTTAGGACGTCAGCAGCCTTTAACGCGATGGTTTCATTCTCGGCAAGCGCTAAATCAAGGAGGACCTCTACAGCTGGCCCACCTTTCATGTGCGATAGCAACTCAAAAGCAAAATTGGGCGTAATCTCGTCAATATTAATCTCTTCGAGAATGACTGATTTTAAGAAACGTGACTTTACTCCCGCTGCGCTTGTGGTTCCAGGCAATGTATTATAAATGAGAAAATTTAATGCTGTTTGGTAATGTTCGTTATCAGGATCTTTAATTTGGGCAAGCAACTCCTCAACCAGCGCACCGTCCTCAATGGGTTTTGGATGCAATGCTTGTTTTTTTCTATCTTCGATTTCTGCCAAGTAGTCGGTATACAAACCCATGATTGTCTCGCAGTTTAAGGTGTTTAAAAAATGGAGCGGCACATCACCGTGAAGTGTAGGGATCTCAACAAACACACCTGATATGACCTAAGGTAATTTAGCGAAACTTGTAGGATTAATCAACGGCATCCTGAAACAGTTTTTATTGGCTTGCAAGTTATTGAAAGACTAAATTGCTTTGGGGGAGTAGATTTTGGAGTTTGTATCTAACTAATTGATTAAGCCGAGAATCTCTCATAAAGTTACGATGATTAAAACCAAATGCATACCCACCGAATTTAATGGTAACTCGTGAGTAAGATTTGACATTCATTAAGCAAAGAATCAAAGATAATGAGACCCTAGTCGTTGACGAAGCTTTTGCGTTAGGGGAACGATTAGACGTTTTTAGTAAGTCCGCCAAATGAAAAAAAACAAAGCAGAATTTTTGGGTGATTTAATTGGGGTTGATGTTGGAGGCACTTTTACGGATCTTGTCAGACTAAACCAAACGACAGGTAGAGTGCAGCTTGCCAAGGTCGCAAGTACGCTGGAAAATCAGGCATTTGGCGTTATGCATGCGCTTAATGATGCCGAAACAAACCTTTGCGATGTTGCGCTTGTTGTCCACGGCACAACAACGACAACGAATGCTGTCTTGGAGCGAAAACTTAGCCGTACCGGTCTTATCACGACGGCAGGTTTTCGAGACATTCTTGAGCTTGGTCGCCGCACAAGACCGCAAGCCTATGGAATGAAAGGGCTTTTTCTGCCAATTATTCCCCGTGATCTACGATTTGAAGTTGTTGAACGAATGGATTACGCCGGACGTATTGTAAGGCCACTTGATGAGGTGGCGGTTCGCGAAGCTGGTAAAAGGTTGATTGATGTTGGGGTTGAATCGATTGTCGTACATTTCCTGCATGCCTACGCTAATCCAGAACATGAACGTCGCGCAGCTGATATTCTGGCTGAATTCTGGCCCAATGAGTATATCACCACCGGACATTCCTTGCTCTCGGAAAGCAGGGAGTTTGAGCGTGGTGTGACTGCGGCAGTCAATGCCTCAGTGCAACCAATCCTTAAACGGTATATTGCCCGACTTGACGAAGAACTTGTTGCCGGCGGTTACACTGGTGAATTACTCGTAATGAATGGCAATGGTGGGACTGTCTCAGCAAAGAGGGTTGTTCGCGAGGCAGCGAAAACTGTTATGTCGGGACCAGCTTCTGGTGTTATTGCTGCCGCTTACACAGGACGCGCCGCAGGTCGGCCAAATTTGATCACCTATGACATGGGCGGGACTTCCACAGATGTTGCCCTCATTCGTGATGGAGAACCCTCGGTCACAAATGAGCTTGAGCTTGAATATGCGATGCCAATTCATGTGCCGATGGTTGATGTGCGGACAATTGGTGCCGGTGGTGGCTCGATTGCAAAGGTTAATGATGCTGGACTCCTTGAGGTTGGGCCTCAGAGCGCAGGAGCGGACCCGGGACCGATTTGCTATGGCCTCGGTGGTAAAGAACCGACGATCTCGGACGCCAATCTGCTACTTGGACGGCTTGATGTAAGCAAACTTAAATCAGTGTCAGGCGCAGTGGACCTCGCTGAAATTCGCGCCATTTTCCAGAAAAAACTGGGTGATCCACTCAACACCGATGCTGAAAATGCTGCTGCTGCTGTGCTGCAGATAGCGACGACACGAATGGCTGGGGCAACGAGGATGGTCTCAGTATCACTTGGTGAGGATCCACGCGACTTTTCCCTATTTGCCTTTGGGGGAGCTGGACCGATGCACGCTACTGCATTAGCGCGTGAACTTGGCATCCCAGAAGTTTTAGTTCCGGCCCGGCCGGGTATCACTAATGCGCTCGGCTGTATCGTTGCTGACCTCAAGCATGATTTTGTGCGCACTGTTAATCGTCCGCTTAATTTGATTGATATTGATGAGGTAATTGCCATTGCAAAGGCTCAGCGTGATGAGGGAATAGGGTTAATCCGCCAGGAACCGGTTGCAATTGAAGAGATCAGAGTAACACATTGGCTGGATATGCAGTTTGTTGGACAGACCCATATTTTGCAGGTGCCGCTTCCCGCGGATAAGATAAACCGTGAGGCCATGCAGCAGGCCTTTGAAGAGGCGTATTTCGCGCGTTTCAGAGTAAGTCTTCCGGAAATTCGGGCGCAGGTTGTTAACGTGAAAACTGCGGTAAACGGTCGGCGGCGTCATGTTTCCCTCGCTGAACTCATTGATGCGTCAGGACGCGCGGACAACTTATTGGCGGCGCAAACTGGTATCCGGTCCGTATGGTTCAATGGTGGCTGGCACGAGACACGTATTTTTGACCGAGAGGTCTTGCCTTTGAATGCGAAAATAACGGGACCCGCAGTGCTCGAACAGATGGATACGATGGTTTTGATTGAACCTGGTGATGAGGTTGCTTCTGACAAGGACGGTAATATCCTGATCACACTTGGAGATTTAATGTGAGCCTTGATCCGATAACACTGAGCGTCATCCAGGCCGGTCTACAACAGGTTTGTGACGAGATGGATCTTAGCTTTTCGCGGGCGGCATTTTCCCCTGTGATAGCCGAGGCTAATGATCGCTCCGACGGTATTTATGCGGCAGCGGATGGATCGTTGATAGCGCAGGGTTCAGAAGGATTACCGGTTTTTGTGGGAACTATGCAATATTCTACCGCCGAACTTATTAGATTGATTGCCGAAGGTAACGCAGCCGCGCCTGACCCCAATGACATTTACATTGTTAATGATCCGTATCTGGGTGGCACGCATCTTATGGATGTGCGTTTCGTGCGGCCTTATTATCGCGAGGGCAAACTTTGGTGCTGGTTATCCAATACTGGCCACTGGCCCGATACTGGAGGATCAGTGCCGGGTGGTTTTTCGGCATCAGCTACCGCTGTGGAGCAAGAAGGTCTGCGACTACCACCAGTCAAATTATTCAAAAAGGGTGAGTTGGACCGGGAAATTTATGCGATAATCTGTTCTAATATCCGAGTTGCTGATCAGCGTATCGGTGACGTCAAGGCACAGGCAGCCGCCTTGGAAGTCGGCTCGGAAAGGCTTGATCTGCTTCTTGATCGATACGGAGATGCAACGGTACAGACGGCGATAGGGGAATTACGTGTCCGCGCATCGCAGCAGATGCGTCACTTAATAGATCGTATGCCGGATGGTCAATGGGACTCCGAGGCCTTTGTAGACAGTGATGGTGTTGTTGATGAACCGCTTGTGATTAAGTTAAACGTGACCAAGATTAATGATAGACTGATCTTTGATTTTGCTGGGTCAAGCCCACCTTGCCGCGGCCCTATGAATTCAGTGCTGGCAACGACACAGAGTTCGGTTTATCTTGCGATGCGGCATATTTTCCCCGAGGTGCCCATCAGCGCGGGTGCCTTTGAACCATTGGATATATTGCGGCCCGAGGGGACTTTTCTCGATGCGCAATATCCACGCCCTGTCTCTGGTTGTGCCGCAGAAGTCAGCCAGCGTATCGCCGAGGCAGTTTTTGCTGCGCTAGTCGAAGCGTTGCCGGATAGAGTAACGGCAGCACCGGCAGGAACAAGCGGAAATTTTGCACTTGGTGGACATGACGCGGAACGTGGTCGAGATTTTGTCATGTATCAGTTGTCAGGTGGCGGTTATGGAGGGAATGCAAATGGTGATGGGTTGAGTAACGGATGCTCAACAATTGGTATTTCAAAGGCTCCCCCAGTTGAAATTATGGAGCAGACGTTTCCCGTGATTTACAATCACTACGCACTACATGAAGGGTCAGCTGGGGCAGGAAAAATGCGTGGCGGTTTTGGTCTCGATTATAAGCTTGAGCTTCGTAATGGCGAGGCTCTCGCCAGTTTCGTTATGGATCATGGACGCTTTGGTCCCCAGGGGGCGCTTGGTGGAAATGATGGAGACGTTAATAAAGTCGTGATCTTACGTAATGGTTCCTCCTATGTGCCGAAACATCTTTCTAAAGAGCAAGATATTAAACTTGCACCCGGGGATCGGGTCTGGGTGCGCACTCCTGGTGGTGGCGGTTATGGAGATCCGTTGCAACGACCCGTGGATGCAGTGCGGGAAGATGTGCGTCTTGAACGCTACAGTTTGGCTGAGGCGCGTGACCTTTACGGTGTTGTCCTGCTAAAAAATGATAGCGTTTTGTTCGTTGATGAGGAGGAAACTATCAAATTGCGTAGTGAAATGAAGCGTAGTTTTTAATTTCCTATTTGTAATATTTTTGAATTAATAAACAAAGCACAGCCATTGATTTAGATAACAATCTCACCTAAACTTATAGGATAGTTGCTTTTCTTGGCGACAAATGGAAACAAAACTAGACAATCAGATAAGCTGGTGCCAGTTCAACTGGTCATTAACGTCATATCAGGGACCTTTGTTGAGGGAATATAAAATGAACCATATAGCGCTCGAAAAAAATAATTGGATTGGTCAGCGTACTCCGCGGCCTGACGGCATAGAAAAGGTGACAGGTTCGGCACAATACTCTGCCGATTTCACTATGGCTGGCATGGTCTGGGGTAAGGTGTTGAGAAGCCCTCACGCTCATGCGCTGATTAAGAAAATAGATACTTCTAAGGCTGAAAAACTTAATGGTGTGCTCTCGGTGATGACTGGTGAGGACTTTCCTTTGTTGCCTTTGGACGTGCCATTGCCACAAGGGCCAAACGACATTCGATGGATTGCTCGAGGATGCATGGCCCGGGAAAAAATTCTTTACACAGGCCATCCTATTGCTGCGGTTGCGGCTACTTCTCAAAGTATTGCAACGGCTGCGCTTGAGCTAATTGAAGTTGATTATGAGATCCTGCCGCATGTCATTGATGTAGATGAAGCGATGGCGCCAGGTGCGCCGGTTTTGCATGATTGGCTGGAAACAGCAGGAATTGATGGAGCTACCAATATTTCAAACGTTATGACGGTCCAAACTGGCGACGTTAAGAAAGGATTTGATGAGGCAGATTTGGTTTTAGAACGTGAATTTAAGTCCGCCGCTGTGCATCAGGGGTACATAGAACCTCAAGCTTGCCTGGTTAGTTACAAGCCAGATTCTCAATCTGTAATTTGGAGCAGTACTCAAGGACAGTTTATGGTTAGGGATCTAACCGCTATAATAACCGGGATGGCTACAGGGGACATCAAAGCTATTCCTGGAGAAATTGGCGGAGGGTTCGGGGGCAAGACAATAATCTATCTTGAACCAGTCGCGATGGTGCTCTCCAGAAAATGTGGTAGGCCTGTCAAAATGCAACTTACCCGAGAAGACGTATTCCACAGTACTGGAGCAGGGGCGGGGATGTCCGCTCATCTTAAGGTAGGAGTAACCAAGGACGGTAAGTTGACTGCTGTTGAAGGTGCTTACAACTTTCAGGCAGGATGTTATCCAGGTTCGCCAGTAGGCCGAGCTTGTCATTTTTCTTTCTCTTGCTACGATATACCCAATGCGGATGTTAAAGGTTTGGATATTGTCTCCAATCGTCCTAATGTTGCAGCCTACAGGGCTCCGGGAGCTCCTCAAGGGAACTATGTATTCGAGAGTATTCTTGATGAAATAGCTGAAAAACTCAATATTGACCCTTGGGAACTACGTTTGCGAAATGCTTTATCCGCAGACAAACCCACTATTTATGGCGCGAAGATTGGTGAAGCTGGTATTCAAGAATGCATAGATTCTGTGCGTAATCATCCAAATGCCAAAATTGAATTGGGACCCAATCAAGGGCGTGGTATTGCAATTGGTTATTGGGGTAACGCCGGTGGAGAGTCAAGTTCCCAATTATATATTAATGAGGATGGCTCTGCAGTAATAATTACTGGGCATCCTGACATTGGTGGTAGTCGAGCTTCAATGGTAAATATTGTAGCAGAGAAGCTGGGGATAGATTATCGAAATGTTAAAGCTCAGATAGGTGATACTAATACCGTTGGTATTAGTGCTGTAACAGGAGGCAGTAGGGTTACTTTTGCTGCTGGTATTGTGGTAAATGAGGCCACGGATCAGGTTATTAATATCCTGAAAGCTCGGGCAGCAGGTATTTGGGGTATTGATGCGGACGCAGTCGAATGGCGAGATGGTGCGGCACACCCGGCTAGTCCGAATGCAGGTGAATTCGAACCACTGACCTTGCCTGAACTAGCAGCGAAAGCGGTAGCGACTGGTGGTCCAATAATGGCAGCTGTGTCGAAGACTACCACTGGCCACATGGGAGTAGTAGGCGCTCACATGGTTGACGTTGAGATCGATAGAGAAACTGGACAGGTCAAAATTCTTCGCTATACCGCTAGCCAGGATGTTGGACGAGCCATTCATCCATCGTATGTGGAGGGCCAAATTCAAGGTGGTGTTGTTCAAGGAATAGGCTGGGCGTTGAATGAAGAATTCATTTATAATAAAAATGGACGTTTAGATAATGCTGGCTTCCTAGATTATCGTATGCCGGTTGCGTCTGATCTGCCGTCGATCGATGCGGTGATTGTGGAAATTCCAAATCCCGATCATCCATATGGTGTTAAAGGTGTTGGGGAAATTCCGCTGGTGCCACCCTTGGCTGCGATTGCAAATGCTATTGCTGACGCTAGTGGCAAACGCTTATACGAGTTGCCGATGTCCCCCCCTAAAGTTTTAAAGGCTTTAGGCGAATAGCACTGGAAAAATCAAGTATCATAGATACTTTTATGGGCAGGTTAAATACAGTTTTGGGTCGAATACGATATAGACAATGTTTCATATTGTATCGATCTAAAGCTGTGATGACGTTAAATGTTAATCACTATCCCATTCGGTCAGTCTTAAACCAGAAACATGGCTCAAATCTCTGAGATTATTTTTTAGTTGCAGGCAACGTGCTTTAGAAAATTTTTTATCATTTGTTCTAGTTGTAAAAATAATATCGTCTTTTCAAATGAGTAATTAATCTGCCGTTGATACTTATCATACTTTAGGATTTACAAAACTGGGGGAAACAAATTCAAAGAATTGGCGCTTCAGCCTAGATTAAAAAGTTGATTTCAACGCTTTCATAAAAAACTCGAACAAAACACAAAGTGGTGTAGTAATGAACAAGACGGATATTTTCTTTCAAATCGCAGGAGGTTTGTTTTGAACGAGTTGACATTGGCGTGTTGGGATTACGATCGTGCAATGCCTGTCTTGGATGGCAGCGTAACTTTAAACAACTTCAAATTGAATTGTCATATTGAATCGCCAGGTGTACTTTTTCCACTTGCTGTAACAGAGGCACCTTTTGATATCACGGAGCTCTCGTTTGCAAGTTACGTTATTCAGCTTTCACGTGATGAATGTCCCTACATCGGTTTACCTATTTTTCTGTCACGCGCTTTTCGGCATGGGGCTATCTATGTAAGAAAAGCATCTGGGATTACATCTCCACAAGATTTAGAAGGACGCGTGGTGGGCGTTCCTGAGTACGCAATGACATTGGCAGTTTGGGTTAGAGGGATCTTGTCGGATGAATATGGAATTGATACTGACAAGTTGAAGTATCGAACAGGTGGCTTAAACGAGCCGGGCCGAACAGAACGTATAACTCTTGATGTCCCAAGCCACATTGAGCTCGAGGAGTTAGAACCTTCTTTCAGTTTAAATGAAGCAATTCTGGATGGAAAATTAGATGCAATAATTTCGCCTGCGCCACCGCAATCATTCTCAGATGGGGATGCGCGGGTAATACGATTAATTGACCCAGCAGGTCCAGTAGAGCGAGAATATTTTAAGCGAACCAAAATATTCCCTCCAATGCACATCGTTGGTATTAAAAAGACAACAATTCAAAAATATCCATCACTTCCTAACGATGTATATAAATTATTTTTAGATGCCCGTAAGATTGCGATGGAGCGTGTAAAAGAGGTTGCACAAAGTTCGGCAAATCGTGAAATGTCTCCATGGTATTCAGAAGCTTATGAATATGCTGTCTCTATTATGGGGGCCGATTATTGGACCTACGGCCTGCATAATAATCGTGCCGATCTTGAGGCATTTTGCAGGTATTGTTACTCGCAGCACCTCACCTCAAGGTTAATGTCACCAATGGAACTTTTTCATCCCAAAACGAATTGATATTTTAGTTAATGTTGATTAGAAAAATGATCTGTCTTTTATCTTAACTGTCTATTTTAAAAATTACGTTGACGCCGAAATAGAAAGTGATTTTTATGATCTTTTAATAAACCGTGTAATTTTTTCTCAGATAGAAGATTAGGCATTCTTTGGATGCCGAATTTCTTCTTTCATCCTAGGTCCTGTAGATTATGAATATTGATCCCCAAACGATCCTCGATACATTACTGTCGAGATGTAAAGAGCATCATTCACCCTGTGGCCAGGGTAATTTAATCTGGCGAGAATGGGGTGAGAAAAAGTTAAATAAATGCCCTTTGATATTACTACATGGTGGCTCCGGCGCATGGAATCACTGGACAAGGACGATCCCGGCCTTAGAAGACGACTTTCAAATATACGCAGTAGATCTTCCAGGATGTGGTGACTCCGCTGATCCACCAAAACCCTATGATGCAGAAAGTTTAGTCGAGATTATCTCACTTGGGCTCGATACTATTTTGCCCAATGATGAGCCCTTCGACCTCATTTCCTTCTCTTTTGGCGGTGTCTTGTCAGGATTACTTTCGCATGCTCAGGCGCGACGTATCCGCAGCCTAACGCTAGTTGGATCACCTGTCTTGGGTCTTACGGGGACTGGGCCTGCAAATGATTTAGTTGAAGTGCCGCAGGGAATCCCCCTTAGAGAGGCTGTACCCCTTTATAAACATAACCTTCAAAACTTGATGTTATACAAGCCAGAAGCCATCGATGATTTAGCGTTGACAATCCATATAAACAACATGTCGAAAGCTCGCTTAAGGTCTAGAGGAATCGCCCGCACTTCAGTATTAGCAGACAGTTTGAATGAGCTACCTTGCGCCTTAAGTTGTATTTTTGGAGCCGAGGATACTACTCTAAATCCAAATTTAAAAGGTATACGGGAGCATGTTTACTCATTGCATCCAAATGCTCAATTCCATGTCATTCCAAACTCTGGACATTGGGTCCAATTCGAGTCTTCGGAAAAAGTGAATGACATATTACTTAAAAGTTTTAATAGCCTTCAAAGTTGAAGTATCAATTTGTTGAATTTTTCCACTGCTGCAGTCAGTACGATAGTTCAACGATATACCCCGTCCCACTCACCTTTTGCAGCTTCAACGTTTCCATCATCCTTAACTGTTGGCCGATGCATCACAAAAGTCGTTTCCGGCGTGATAACGCCATAATCCATATAGCCCATACGTGCTAATGGTCGCATTTCAGCGGTGTTCACAATACCGTCTTGGATAAACTTATCATCAATATAGATTCCAACGACCTGTCCAATAATCATAAAATGGCCATCGTCGCTACCTGGGGCGACGTCGGGCAAGTTTATTGTCTTCCAATGCTTGCATTCTAAAGCGGCCGGGGCTCTCGCGACCCTTGGAGGAGCCACAAATTGAGATGGTGCTGTTTCTAGATTGGCTAAAGCAAATTCATCGGCAAGGTAATCGACAGGAGCAGAGCTAACATTCATTCCATCTCGTGTGTCCCAAGTTGACAGAGAGCACGTAAATTCTCCGTTTTGCTCGATATTGCGCAAACTATCTTTTCGCTCCACTGATGAGAACATGACATAATTAGGATTGGCTGCGACAGCGTTGAAAAAACTGTAAGGCGCCAGATTGAGTGTGTTGTCTCCTGAAATAGTAGCTATCCAACCGATTGGACGTGGGGCGATCAGTGCCTTGAAAGGGTCATGCTTTAGGCCGTGTTTATTTTCAATACAATCATAATACATGGCAACACTCCCTTGCCGATAAGAAATAGAAAGAGTTCTACTATCGTTTTTTAGCAAAATCTGTAGGATATAAAGCTTCGATGTGTATACAACAAATTAGACGTGCTAGACTATCAAAAAATAATAATTTCACTGTCGATTGG
>CALIMD010000366.1 GCA_938028645.1 uncultured Alphaproteobacteria bacterium | reverse complement strand
GTTAAACTGAGTGCAGCTGCCGTGATATTACAACAATTTATTGGCTGCTGAAACTCGTGGAGATGCATGTTAACGAGATCACCAAACAAACGTCCCATGCATTGATCTTTAAGTTCATTTGGTAAGTTTATCCAGTTCGTTTTTGATATGAAACCCAATCGTGTTTGCTCAATTGCTTTAGCGCTTAACTCCATATTCGGATCATCTAGTAACAAATATTCTTCGTAAAAATAGTCAGAAGAATTTGCTGTTGCTATCACGTTATCATTCAAAAAGAGCCCAATAGATCCCTTTAGAACTACATACATTCCGCACGGATCTAAAACATCACCTTCCTGCACTACGATGGCTTCGATCGAATTATCAAATATTTTTTTTTCGATATCTTTTTTTAGACCCAATATTGAATTTAGAATTGTATCTTGCTCAGATGGATCGAGAATTTCAAAATTTTCCAATTTCGCAGCCTTTTCCCAATAAACAATAAGTTTGAACTTCGGTTTATACTATTTTTCCATGATGAGTATTTTAGGTGCAATGATTCTCGATTTAACGAGTTGCGCCATATTTTTAATTTTTTGCTGGGTTAAATCGCCCATTAAAAGATGAAGTCCAACTGGGGGCGGACCTTTGGAAGAACCCATGCTCACTGACATTTTTTTGAAGAAGCTATTGGCAAAATCGGTTTTATCATCTTCATGCGTCAGTGAAAACCCCGCCTTGGTTAAAGCCGATTTGTAATCTGTTGCTGAAGCAATAGCATTTCCATCTTCTTCCGCCGCCCAAGGTAATGGATATTGGAATTCACAATCCCGAACCAGCATGACATCATATATCCCGAACAGCCCACCTGGCTTTGTAACTCTGAACGCCTCTGAGAAAAGTAAATCTTTATCTGCAATATTCATCCCTACGTGGATCATATAGCTGACATCAAAGCTGTTATCGGTGAATGGGATGCTCAGGGCGCTTGCCTTTCTTAACTTTACGGTATCAGATAGCCCGACTTGATCAGTAAGTGAATTGCCGGTATTCACGAAATCTGCGGTGAGATCAATGCCAGAAATTTTACAGCCAATTTTGCTTGAGAGTAAACGTGCGGGTCCGCCTATTCCGCATCCAATATCCAATACAGAACTCGATGCTTTTATGGATAACTTTTCCGCCAGCATCAATGTGCCCTCGGATCCACCAATATGAAATTCATCAACAGAAGATAAATCAGATTGTGTTAATTGACTCTTATCGACACCAAGTTTTGCCAGGCCGAGATATATTTTTTCTAAAAGACTGTTGTTGGCATAATGTTCAGAAACAGTCTGTTCGAGCGACATAAAAAAATCCAATCCAAAGATTTAGTTTTAAAAGTAATCTAGGCTGAAGGTTTTATAAAGAGTAAAAATATTTAATTATTTGAACAAACGAGTGGCTGCTATTTGTGCCCCTTCCCGCATCACTTTCAACTTTGCCCATGCGATATCACTGGTTACTCTCCCCATCCCAGCGGCGGTATCAAATCCACAGTCAGTACCGGCTTGGACCTTCCTCGGATCACCTACTGCCTCAGTTGCCGACTCGATCCTTTGGGCGATGACTTCTGGGTGCTCAATGAAATTTGTTAGAGGGTCCACGACACCAGCTATTAGGTATTGATTAGTTCCTAACGGTATATCGCGTAGTACATTGATTTCATGCTGATGTCGCGGGTTAGCAAAAGGCAACATTAACCCGCCAACATTGGCTTTGAGTAAAATTGGTAGAACTTCTTTTAAAGGCACGTCGAGGTGATGAGGGCCCTCGTAGTTACCCCAACACACGTGCAGTCTTATTTTATCTGCCGGAATCCCAATTATTGCTTTGTTTATTTGAGCGACAACATCGTCAGCAAACTTTAAGAAAGTATCTACTGGTTTGTTGGCGAATGTCATGTGACGTTCCATGGCTAGATCTGGTGCGTCAATTTGCAACATAAGGCCATTATTAACTGCGGCGTGGTATTCTAGGGAAACAGCTTTTCCCAGCGCATATAGATACTCCTGATCATTTTGATAATATCGATTATGCATAGCGGCGGCCAGCATACCGGGCGAGGGGGCTGTGATGAACGCACTACTGCAATCCGGCCACTCTTCCGATAAAATAGTTTTGAAATTATGAATTTCGGCAAGATTTTGTTCTGGAGCGATATACTTAACTTCTTTCAACGCAACAGGAGGGTTTCTATTGCTGACCATCGTCTTTGCTGCAAAGTTTGCTTGGCTAAATTCTGCAAACTCAGGATAGTCTAATAAATCACCCCAAGGTTTTCTTGAGCCGCGTCCTCCAAAGCCGGTCATTCGTCTTTGGATATATAAGAAGAATGCTTCTCGGCACTGTTCTCCATTATTAGGGATATCTATTCCACTATCACGCTGTTGCTTTATCACACGACGAGTAGCCGATGCTATATGCTGATTAAGGATTTCGTCGTTGATCAGTTCTCCTGCCACCATCTGGGTATACAATTTGGTAAGCGGCTCGGGTCGTGGCAGGCTTCCAGTATGGGTTATCAGAATTTTATTCAGGCTATTCAAAATGAACGCTCCTATATTTTTTCAAAACCGATTGAATATGAATATTTTAAGGCCATTTTCGAATACCTTTATCCAAAATTCTGAGCGGATATGTGGTCTTTTCTTTGTGTCTCTTATCAAGGGGATTGGATGAGCCTTGTTTGTCATTATTATCTCAGTGTTATTAAATGTTTTCTCTGATTTGGAGTAGCTCGTGAATTTAAAAAGGGTTTTGGTCACTGGAGCTGGTGGTTTAATGGGTGACTATGTCATTAAAGAATTAAAAGATAATTTTCAGCTTTCAGGTCTTGATATTTTGCCAGATAAAAATGGTTTGCCCCATATTCAAGATTCTATTTTGAATATTGACGCTGTTAGGGCCGCATGTGAGGGAATGGATGCGGTAGTCCAAATTGCTGCCATACCGAATATATGGAGTGGTTCTGGTAGCGAAATTATTCACACTAACGTAACTGGGACGTGGAATGTATTGAAAGCAGCTCAGGAAGCGGGAGTAAAGCGGATTATCATAACGTCGAGTGACTCCGTCATTGGATATACTGTTCTTTCAGGGGCGATGATCCCTCCGTCGTATCTACCGATAGATCACAATCATCCCCGTCGTCCAACGGATCCGTATGCTCTAAGTAAAAAATTATGTGAAGAGATGGCAAAAAGCTTTGTTGATGATGGTGCTTTTGAAGTTGTTGTTATGCGACCTGTTTTTGTTCTTTATCCAGAATTTGAAGCGGAAGTGAGGGCTCGTGCTGCAGATCCGGAAGGATATAAAGGACCGGTTTCTAATGAGGGCAAACCCCCAGGAGGTGGCACTATGTGGCACTATGTTGATCCAAGAGACCTTGCTGTAGCTTACAGAAAAGCTTTAATTTTGGAAGACCCCGGATTTGGCCCATATTTTATCTGTGGTCCGACTATCTTGGCACCGGGAGAGACTTTAAAAACTTTACGTCATAAGACGGGAGTTGATGTTGAAGTTAAAGACGAAGGTATCTATGAAAATGCTCCATTTGCGCCTCTTTATGACCTCACTCATGCGCAGAAAAATTTAGGATTTAAGGCTGTCCACGACTTGAGAAAGCACTATGATTTATACGGGAAAGATTGATTTGAGATCTAATAAACAGAAGCCTAAGTGAGATTGAGTCGCATTAAGGTTGACAGGACTTGTCTAATAAGTTTTGCTATATATAGTTTTTTCGAGAACAACGGTGATTTAATGGTAAGTTTCCGTAAACTGTGCATATTCGTTTTATTTGCTTGGTTGTGTGCAGCAATAATAGTGAACGTGTTTGGGTTCAAACTATTTTTCCCACTTCAAATTGGTATTAGTCCCGAAGAAGAGTACTACCGACTGAACGCCATCCGTTTTGGTGCAAGTTGTCTGCTCGCGTTAATACTATTTAGATATTTGTTTGAGTTTAAGCCTCTGCCGTCTTTAGTTGTAATTTTTTGGTTTCTCATTTTTTTTATGGCTGGGGGTATTATCTACGCAATAAAACTCGATGTAGGGACAGACAAACTCTACTATTTAATAGTGGTAGCTGTTGTATTAGTTCTTATTAGATTGGAAGTAAGGCAAAAAAAGAAAGAAAGTGAAGCGAGTTTGTATAAAAGAGACCATTTCTGACGATCTCTTTTATCTTTATAAAGCTTGTCTTAGAGTCTTTAGTCGACAACTAGTGTTATTTTGCCGAAGTGCTCGTTGGCTTTCATTTTAGCAAGGGCATCATTAACGTCTTCAAGTTTAAAGCTTTGATCAATAGGTAATGATAGCTTTCCCGCCTCGATATCTTTTCCAAGGTCTTGTTGGACTTCTTTTGTAATCGCGCGAATTTCTTCAATGGAACGCGTTCTAAATGTGACGCCTATATATTGAATTCTTCGAGCGGCATGGAGATCGAAATCGAAGTTGCCATTAAAACCACCTAGGCGACCAACATTGATGATTCTGCCCATAATAGCTGTCGCTTTCAAATTGTCATTTGCGACATAGCCAGAGAGCTGGTCTATGATTATATCAACACCTTTACCGTCGGTCGCCTTAAGAACTGTATCTGCCCAATTGGGATCTTTAGAGTCCACTGCTAAGTCTGCGCCAAAATCTCTAAGTTTAGCTCTGCGTTCAGAATTAGTTGATGTCCCGATAACTGTTTTTGCGCCTTTTAATTTTGCAATTTGGAGTGCCATTAGTCCAACCCCCGAGCTTGCGCCTTGAATTAGTATGGTTTCTCCAGGTTGGATCTTTGCATTTGTTACGATCGCGTTATGCATCGTGTAAAGCGCTACAGGAAGCGTAGCTGCTTGTTCGAAGCTCATGTTTGCGTCTGGTATCGGCACTGTTCTACCCCAGTCAGCAAGAGCATAATCGGCCCAGCTGGCTGTGCCGTGACACATAACTCGATCGCCTTCCTTCATCCCCTTGACCTCTGCCCCGACAGCTACAATTTCTCCAGAGAACTCTTGTCCCACAATCGTTCCAGCACCTCCAATAGCTCCATGGGCCATGCCACTCGCGACCATTAAATCGGCGCGATTTAATCCACACGCCCTCACTCGCACAAGGACCTCATGTGGTTGTGGTTCTGGCTGGGCCACATCCTTAATCTCTACACCGTTTTCAGTAACGACTGCTGCTCTCATAGTGAACCTCTTTATATAACGCCAGCTTGATTGCTGTAGTGGAGTTGTTATTCTCGCTTGATTGCAAGTTATTTCCACGAGTTAATGTTGATGACGTTATAACCAACTTGAGCTTTAGAAGACACCAGCTGAAGTAAATAACATATCTGTGAAGGGGACTACTATGACGGTGCGTATCGGGTATTTATTACCCACTAGGGAAAGTGTTATGGAGGGACGCCATGCGGCAGCGCCCTTGTTAAAACTAGCTGAAAAAGCGGAAGGCCTTGGATATGACTCAGTTTGGGTAGGTGACTCACTCCTTGCGAGACCTAGACATGAGCCGCTCACGCTATTGGCCGGTGTTGCAGGCAGAACGACTGATATAGCTCTAGGTACAGCGATATTATTACCGGCTTTAAGAAACCCAGTGGTTATGGCTCATCAGATTTCCACGCTCGACCAGGTTTCAGAGGGGAGAACAATCATTGGTGTGGGTATCGCTACAGATCAAGAAAATATTCGGAATGAATTTATGGCGGCAGGGGTTCCCTTTGAAAAAAGGGTTGGACGAATGCTGGAGGGTTTAAGATTGTGCCGAGCCCTTTGGGGCGGTGATGCAGTAGATTGGGATGGGAGATGGACGGTCAAACAAGGAGTGCTAGGTCCTATGCCGGTTCAAAAAAATGGTCCGCCTATTTGGATCGGTGGTGGTGCCGAGGCCAATATAAAACGTGTAGGAGAGGAATTTGATGGTTGGTTCCCCATCACCCCTGATGCCGAAGTAATAGAGAATAAATGGAAACAAATGCAGACATTGGCGAAGCAATCGAAGCGCAATGTTAACTCCATCACTTGTGCAGCTTATTTAACACTTTCAATAGACGAAAATATTGAAAAAGCTCGAAATCGAGCGGATCAATTTCTCTCATCTTATTACGGGGCCCGACCTGACGTTTTAAAAAAGATACAAGCGTGTTACGCGGGCCCGTTAGAGGGTGCGATCCAATATCTGCAATCATTTATAAATGCGGGTGCGAGCCATTTAGTCCTTCGCTTCGCTGGGGACCATGACAGACACTTGGATTTAATGTGTAAAGTGCGGGAAAGACTTAAATAAAAAGCTTTTCATTATAAGTGCGTCTTAGATAATTGGAGAAATCGTTAATGAGCCAATTTATAAATTCACGTGATACACTCGTGACCGAAGCAATAGATGGATTTTTACGAGGGCAAGAAGGACAAGTTTCACGTCTCGATGGGTTTCCGCACATTAAAGTAGTTGTCCGGGCTGATTGGAAATCTGACCAGGTTGCCATCATCTCCGGAGGAGGCTCGGGCCACGAACCTGCTCATGCTGGTTTTGTTGGAAAGGGGATGCTTACCGCAGCGGTGTGCGGTGAAGTTTTTGCCTCTCCGAGTGTTGAGGCCGTATTAGCGGGCATTTTGGCGGTCACGGGTGAAAAGGGATGCCTACTGATTGTTAAGAATTATACTGGAGATCGATTGAATTTTGGATTAGCTGCTGAAAAAGCAAGAGCTCACGGATTAAATGTCAAGATGGTCATTGTTGATGATGATATTTCATTACCTGAAGATGTGCAGGCTAGAGGGCTTGCCGGAACACTTTTTATTCACAAGATTGCAGGGTTCTTGGCTGCAAAAGGCAAAAGCTTAGACGAAATATTCTGTTCTGCGCAATCTCTTATACCTTCAATTTCATCGCTTGGAGTTTCGATCGATAACTGCACCGTTCCTGGTATGGTCAAAGATGAGAGAATAGCTGAAGGTATGGCAGAGCTTGGTTTAGGAATTCATGGAGAACCAGGAAGGGAGTTGATTGCATTTGAAAATGCAGGATCAATTATGAAAACAATTTTATCTCACCTCCAGTCGAAAATGGATAACAATCAAAGATATGCATTAATATTAAATAATCTCGGTGGATGTACTCCGTTGGAAATGGCGGTTTTAAAAGAAGAGATAGCAAAGTCCGATTTGGCATCGCAGTTATCCCTAATTATCGGCCCCGAAATGCTCATGACGTCTTTGGATATGCATGGTTTTTCTTTATCTATAATTCCTTCCAGCAAACTTGTGACTGAAGCATTAATTTTTCCGGTTGGTCCGCGAGCATGGCCCAAGCCAGTTTCATTAATTGACCCGGTGATGACAGATATGCCCATTATTCAAACAAAAGAAGATTGGATGTCATCAGAAAACGATGAGCTTAAGCTTATACTTCAAAAGTGTTGTTTCATATTTGAGGAAAAGGAACAATTTCTCAACAAGTTAGACTCAAAAATAGGTGATGGGGATACTGGTTCCACACTGGCAGTTGCTGCAAGGACGCTCAAAGAGGAGCTGGAGAGATTACCTCTGGGGAATAAGAAGCAGTTTTTCGAGGCAATGGGTGAGTTATTAAGTAAGGCGATGGGAGGATCTAGTGGTGTTTTGATGGCAATATTTTTTTCTGCTGCAGGACAAAAACTTAATGATACTCTGCATTGGCCCAAAGCTTTAGAAGCCGGCTTGAAGCGTATAATGGAAGTTGGTGGTGCACAGATTGGCGATAGAACAATGATCGACGCCTTAGCTCCTGCTTTGAAAGAGTTAAATGAGGGGAAAACTCTTTTTGAAGTTGCTAAAGCGGCGAGGAGTGGCGCTGATGCAACAAAAAAGATGCCAATAGCTAAAGCTGGTCGTGCTGCTTATTTGTCCAAAAAAGCGCTAGAAAATGTCACTGACCCTGGAGCGGAGGCAGTAGCCTGCTTATTCGAGGGATTGGCTGGAGATAAAAGTGGGTGATCAACACCGCGATTACGATATCATAATAATTGGTGCTGGTATAGCTGGATTGACAGCTGCCGTCAGGTCACTTGAATTGGGATTACGGGTGCTCGTTTTAGAAAAGGGAGGGGAAGAAGTATATCCTTGCAATACCAGACAATCGGGCGGAGTTATACATATTGGTTTTTTAGACCCATATCGCCCACAAGTAGATTTAGTAGGCATTATCAATCAGCGCAGTTCTGGAGAAGCTAACCAAGAACTTTCTAATGTTCTTACAGAGAATGGTTGGAGATTTATAGATTGGCTTAAGAGTAAGGGGACAAACTTCATTAGTTTTAATGCACAAGAGGGATATAAGTGGTGTATCGCCCCTCCAAGAGCATTAAGAGCTGGTATAGATTGGAAAGGCAGAGGGCCCGACGTAGTTTTGAGGGATTTAGTACTTAAAGTCGAAGAAATGGGCGGGGTGTTCAAACGAAAAACGCGAGCACTTTCTCTTGTGACAAAAAGAGGTTGTTGCGTTGGTGTGGAGGCTGATACAGAGGGCCAAAAAATAGAATGGTCGTCATTCCACGTTCTAATCGCAGATGGTGGTTTCCAATCAAATAAATTGTTATTTGAAAAATATATTGGCGGTAACTTTGATCGAGTATTCCAACGTGGAGCCAGCACGGGGATGGGTGATGGTTTGAAAATGGCTGAGGAAGTTGGAGCTAAACTTGTTGGATTGGAGAAATTTTATGGTCATTTATTATGTGCCGACGCATTTAATAATGATAAGATTTGGCCCTATCCGGAATTAGATGCGATAGCAACCGCGGGGATATTGGTCGATGGGAATGGAGGGCGAGTTGCTGACGAAGGTAAAAGTGGGGTTTATCTGACTAATGCCTTAGCAAAGATAAAATCAGGGGGACCATTTTTTGTAGTGTTCGATGAGGCAATTTGGGCAGAGCCAGGGTCCTCAGCTAGAATTCCAGCAAATCCACTATTGGAGGAAGCTGGTGGTACAGTATATAGAGCGCAAACCCTTCATGAACTGGAGCGGCTCATTGGTTGTTCCTCGAACAAACTTTGTAAAACTGTAGATGCCTATAATTCGGCTGTCGGAAGTAATAATTTTAATGACCTTCCAGTTTCACGTTCGACAACTATTAAACCATGGAAAATTATTAAACCACCGTTTATGGCAATTCCTGTGTGTCCGGGCATAACATATACGATGGGGGGAATAGCAACAGACAAGTACTCTCGGGTCTTGGACGAGAATAATATTCCTATTCCGGGGTTACTGGCAGCAGGTGCGGCAACTGGAGGGTTGGAAGGCGGTAGTCGTGCAGCCTATATAGGTGGACTTATGAAGTCGGGTGTTTTTGGTTTGATAGCAGCTGAGGAGGCTGCCAAACAGAGAGAAAATTCTGGGGTGGAAAAAGATATTATTCCAAAAGAAGCATCTGTTAGTGATAGTGAACAACGCTTTTCAAGGCAAATATTTGATAGACCACATGGCCTTGCTAATTTCCCAGTTTTACGATGGGTTATTCGCTATGGAATATTTGGAACGATTGTTTTTGCTCTTGTCATATTTGCAGTTATCGTGGCCAGTTTATGGTCAAATATGGCTTTGTTAAGTTTTGGTGTAGCTATTTTAATAAGCCTGCTCGTTGCCGTAATTGGGATGGGTTTTACGGAGCTTATTCGTCTTATCGTGCAACTTCTTATACCTAAATAATATTTTTCCGCAATTATGTAAGGAGTGACATGACATATCAAAAAATAGGGGTTGATCCTTTAAGTCCTATAATTGGCGCAGAAGTATCTGGGGTTGATATATCTAAGCCGTTAGATAAGGATGTATTAGAAGAGGTAAATCGGGCTTTATTAGATTACCAGGTTATATTTTTTCGTGATCAAGAGATGAGCCTCGAATGTCACAAAGCCTTTGGAAGAAATTTTGGTTCGTTACACATACACCCGACCGCAGCAAAGATTGATGGCCATCCAGAAATTTTGACGATACATGCCGATGAGAATTCTAAAGCTGTAGCTGGGATGAAATGGCATTCTGACGTTTCTTGTGATTTAGAGCCCCCAATGGGAAGCATTTTACACTTACACCAAATCCCCAAGGTTGGTGGGGATACTATGTTTGCGTCAATGTATTATGCCTATGAGCAATTATCGGATCCAATTAAGTCCTTTATTTCCAATCTTTGGGCATGGCATGAGTCAATAGGTGTTCATCGTGATCGTTTGAATCACAAAGGGACTTTGCGTGATGGCGAAAACGCGTATCCTGAAGCGCTGCATCCAATAGTTCGAACACATCCGGTAACTAAAAAGAAAACTCTTTTTGTAAATGAAAACTTCACTACCCGTATCGAAGGCCTAAATAAAAATGAAAGCGACTCAATATTGGCTATGTTGTATGAACATATAGCAACGCCAGAATTTCACTGCAGGTTTCGTTGGAAAGAAAACTCAGTAGCCTTTTGGGATAATAGGTGCGTCCAACATCGTTCTGTTTGGGACTATTACCCGCAAGTACGGCATGGTTACAGGGTCACTATCGCGGGCGACAAACCTTTTTGAGTCATTTATGATGAGTGATTAATACCAATGTTAGAAATTAGATATAAGTATAAGCAATGCAGGAGGTTCTTTTGGAATTTAAAGATAAGCGGGTAATAATTACTGCTGGTGCAGGTGGTATTGGACGAGAAACAACAAGGCTATTTGTTGAAGCAGGCGCCAAAGTATTTATTTGTGATATTGATGAAACTGCTCTTGAGAATACGCTGTCAAGTTTTGATAATGTGGCCGGGGTGCGGGTAGATGTCAGCGACCCTGATCAATTCAAATCATTTTTCAATAAAGCCGACCAATACCTTGGTGGTTTAGATATCATGATTAACAACGCGGGGACGGCGGGTCCAACGGCATTAATAGAGGATATTTCACTCGACGAGTGGAATAGCTGCGTTAATATAAATTTAACGAGTGCATTTCTAGGTACTCAAGAATCCATACCTCGTATCAAAGCCAGCGATAACGGAGGTGGAAGTATCATTAATCTCTCTTCAGCCGCGGGGAAATTCGGTTTTCCGCTGCGAAGTCCATATTCTGCAGCAAAATGGGCCATCGTTGGTTTGACGCGTACTACAGCCTTAGAAGTCGGGAAATATGGCATTCGTTGTAACTGTATCCAGCCAGGCCCCGTCGACGGTGATCGAATAAACCGTGTCATTCAAGCAAAAGCCAAAGCCGAGGGGGTCTCAGAAAATCAAACAAGGGACGAAATGATGTCAGGAACAACGCTTCATACCTTTATCCCACAAAGGCATATTGCAAGCATGATTGGTTACCTATGTTCAGATTTCGGAAGCACGATAACTGGACAAGCTTTAAGTGTTGACGGTGGTTTAGAAAGTATCCCATAAACGATAGAAATTTTTGAGATTAGACTAAATACTCCGGTTTAATATCGTTTCCGTTTTTTCAAGCTGTGCAATCTCTTTAGCAGAAAAGCCATACTCTGTAAGAATTTCACTATTGTGCTCTCCAAGTTTTGGAGCCGATTGGGGCGCTGTTCCATCACCAATAGGCATCCTTGTTTGCAGGATTTGGCCTATCTCTGAGTCTTCGGAATTAATTAATCTGTTTCTGTGGTTCACATGAGGGTCATTGACTACACCTTCAACTGAGAGAACAGGAGCACAGGGGATTTCTGCCGCACGCAGTTTTGTTAGAATATCGTTCACTGTCTGAGTATTAATTTTTGTTTCTATAATTTTAGTCAATGTGCTTCTATTAGTGACCCGGGATTTCATGTCAACAAATCTTGGGTCACGCAACAATTCTTGTAAATCGAGCGCATCACACAGTTTCTTCCAAAATGTTTCAGTTGATGCGCCAATAAAGATCTGGTCATCTTTGGCATTGAAAACTTGATAAGGAGAAAATGATGCGAGCGCTGAACCGGTTCTGGGCGGGACAATTCCAGTTCTTGAGTAGTTAGCGATACTTTGAGACATCCAAGAAAGTGCGGAGTCCAAGAGGTTAAAATCCAGATATGCACCCTCATTGGTCGCGTCTTTTTTTCGGAGGGCATCCATAATTCCAATGACCATATACATACCCGTTCCCATATCGATCAAGGAGGGACCAACTCGAACTGGCGCACGATCAGGTTCCCCAGTCGATGCCATTATCCCAGACATGGCCTGAGCTACAGCATCATACCCTTTCAAATCCTTATAGGGACCAGATTGGCCAAAGCCAGAAATTGAAGCGTAGATAATATCAGACTTAATTTTTTTTACTTTTTCGTAATCGTAACCCAATCGTTTTGCTGTGCCAGGCGTGAAGTTTTCGAGCATTATGTCGGATTTTGTTATTAATGTTGTCATAACCTTTGCACTTTCTGGTTTTTTCAAATCAATGCAAATGCTCCGTTTGTTTCTATTTACTACCGCAAATGTCGCTCCATTATTAGCTGGCCGGAAGTGATCACCGGTTGGGGGTTCTACTTTTATAATATTTGCCCCTAGCTCTGCCAGCAACATGGAACAGAATGGGCCTGAAAGTGCATGCGTTAAATCTAAAACGTTGATCCCTTCAAGAGAGCCAGACATAGTATTTTACTTCCTTGACATGTCACGCATTAATCACACCTGGCAGTCATACCACCATCGACAACTAGCTCGGTACCCGTTATGAAACGTGCTTCTTCGGACGCAAGAAAAACAGCTGCGTTGGCTGTATCATTTCCATCACCCATGAATCCTAGAGGTATTCTGGCTAGGCGTTGTTTTAGTAAAGCCTCAACATCGCCTCCAGTGCGTTGACCCGCTAATCGCGCTTCGACCATTGGAGTATGAAGTTGACCAGGAGCAATAGCATTCACGCGAACTTTTTTGGATGCATATTCCATTGCGACTACTTTAGATAATTGAATAACTCCTGCCTTGGTTGCTGCATAGGCAACTTGTGCTGAGCCCGTCCAACGGGTGCCAGAGGTAGAGGCAATATTTACAATTGCTCCACCGCCGTTTTTCTCTAACTCAGGTAAAGCATGCTTGCAGCTTAGAAAAACACTTTTTAGATTGAAGTCAACTTGAGAGTCCCAATCTTCTTCGGAAAGTTCTACTGGCCCCCCTTTTTTTGATCCACCTACATTGTTAACCAATATATCGAGGCGACCAAATTTATTGACGCAAGCTTTAATCATATCAGCGACAGATTGGCTTTGAGTCGCGTCACCTATAAACGTTTCCATTGTGCCATCAAGCGTGTTGACCCGTTCTATGGTTTCGATCAAGGCAGACTCAGAATTATCAACTGCGAAAACTTTTGCCCCTTCTTCCACAAAGCGGAAAGCTGTTGCTCGTCCATTTCCCCATCCAGGGCCAACACAACCCGCCCCAATAATAATTGCCACTTTACCTTCTAAACGGTTGCTCATTTTTTAATGTTC
>CALIMD010000365.1 GCA_938028645.1 uncultured Alphaproteobacteria bacterium | reverse complement strand
CAGTGGGATTGTTATGATTTTGCCTATTCAGGTTTTCTAGCTCCTCAGCATTGTATTTTGTTCCGTTACCAACATACGTGCTCAATGTGCCTCTAGGTGATTTTATTTCCTTTCCGGCAGATTTCGTAACAAATACTCTGGCTATATATGCCATTTGAGCTACGTTCCAATTCCACGTATTCATATAGGTAGTTATTTTGTCGTTGTCCTTAGGAAGGTCAAAAATAGCCTTATATGGCTCAAACCCACAAAGTATGGTGAATATCTCCGAATATGGATGATCGGGCTCCCAGGACGTGATTCTGGCTTTCTTAGCTCGTATAGTTTTTGCTTTCTTCTTAGCAGACTTTTTCTTGGTTTTTTTCTTGGTTGATTTTTCTTTAGTGTCAGATTGGCTAGGAGAGGGGAGCGCCTCGCGCGCTACTTCTTTAGGGTTAATTTTAGGGTTCATTAAAGGTTTGTACTCCCTGGTGGGTAGTACCTCTACTACCTGGTGGGTAGTACTTTGTTGTCGTACTACCTGGTGGGTAACTGGTTAAATGACTTACTAGTGGTCGAATTGTCTCAATATTGATAAGCCATTTGGATCTACCCTTATTATCTTTGCCGTTAGATACTATGTAATTTAGGCTAGCCAGTGTTTTCAAATATTTCGCTACATGTTGCGATTTCATATTTGCAATATTTCCTATATGACTTAGTGATGGATTAAAATCATCGGTACTATCGGCCAAAATAAATAAAATAATTTGACATGGTCGGCTAATAGGTAGCCCAAATATGTGATGCAGTTGAATGCCTAGGGATTTCCATTCTTTTCTCATCGCTCACCTCGGTCAGAAAAAAATGCCAAAGTGGTTATAAAACTTGATGGTAAGGCTTGCTTTTGGTGGTTATTCACGGTAGGTATGCTCCATGGTGATGGGCCTTCGGGCCTTGTTTCTATGCGGGCCTGTAGATTCGTTAGTCGTCCAAAACTTCAAATCTCGGGTCCGAGACACCCTTCTAAAACACAACACCCCAAATTAAAAGATAAAATCGGAGCGCTCCAACGGCATACTCGTGCGTTAAGACTTGAGTTTGCAACATCTAAAAGCTATAACGGTTGAAAATCAATAGTTTTTTCAAATTCAGGAATTCATGTTGCAACAGACAGAGCAACAAATTGAAACAGAGATCATAAACTGGCTCAATAAACAGCCTAATTTCTTCGCATTCAAGTTTCCCAGGGGACAGAAATCAGCAACCCGAAGGAATACAGTGAGACACTCGGGTAACGGTGTGTCGGACATTATACTAAACATAGCTATGGGTGGTATAATGCTAACAGCATACATCGAAGTGAAGAAACCAGGTGGTAAACTAAGGAAATCACAAATTGAGTTTTGTCAAAGAATTGAAAACATGGGCGGTGCTTACCTGGTGCTTCATAGCGTGGGTGAGCTTGAAGAACGCATTCCTGGACTTCTTAAAAAGCTTGAAGAATCTATTTCCATAGCAAAAATACCGTGGTGAAAAATGAAACGAGGCAAAGGCAGACCAACCGAATACAAACCAGAGTTTTGCCAAATGCTCATTGATTGGATGGCTGAAGGTAAAACCATCAAGGACTTCGCAAAACATCTTAAAGTCACCAAAGAAACCGTTTCTCGTTGGGGTAGGATACACCCAGAGTTTCTCGAAGCAAAAGATATGGGACATTATAAAAGCCGAACACGCGAGAGGTGAGTTATGGCTACCAAAAAAACCACCAAAAAAACCGCAAAGAAAACTACAAAGAAAAAAGGTAAAAAAAAGCCTAAAACCTCGGCAAAAGAGTTTGTTGAACAGCACCAAGAATATGTTGAAAAACCCAATACACCAGTAAAAATGGGTAGACCTAGCAGCTACAAACCAGAATACGCTCAAATGCTGATAGACCATATGAGAGAAGGCTTCAACTTCGAAACTTTCGCAGCACGATTAAACTATCAGAGTGTCAGTAATCTATATAAATGGCTCGATATGTACCCTGAGTTTGGGGAGGCCAAAAAGGTAGGTGACGCGCTATCACAGTTGTGGTGGTTGAGTTTGGGCCGACAAGCCGCTCAAGGTTTGCTACCAAATTTTAATTCTACGGTTTGGATCTTTGCCATGAAAAATATGTTCCGTTGGCGAGACAAGCCACCTGAAGAAATTTCTGATAAAATACAACCACTGGTAATCGAATTACCGAATGCTGAAAAAACCATTCAAATCCAAGGTGGGAAAAAATGAAGAAATTATTCTGTCTTTTAGCAATTACTTCACTATTTACAAGTTGTGCTCGCTCGTTAGTTAAGAAAAAATGCGTCTACAAATGTATTGATTTATGCACAACATCACAACCCAGGGAATGGTCATGCACGAATGGTTGGAAGAAAAACGATACGATGGCTTATCAGAACACTTCAAAGAATACCCCAGCTATATTATTGCCGAGATAGGGTCTAATTGGAAAAATCGAAATGAGCCCAAAAACGATCTACATGGTTGCCTTATGTCAATCGATTATGCGAAAGCACATGGAGCTAACGCAGTTAAGTTTCAGCTTTATAATCACTTCGAAATGTATGGTAAGGAAGGTTGCGATGAATTCGCTTTACCGATTGATTACCTTCCTCGACTAGCCGAGTTTTGTAAGAAAATTAACATAGACTTCCTATGCTCTGCCTTTTCAGTTAAAGGACTTGAGACAGTTGATAGGTATGTTTCTAAGCACAAAATTGCTTCCAGTAAGGTAGGTGATCCAGCTGTTATAAAATACATCAAGAATAGCACCAAGGATTTCATAGTATCTGATGGCATGTTTGACGTGCCTAACCTCACTAACATAATACCCATGATTTGTGCATCGGCCTACCCTGCGCAGCCCACCGATTATAACTTATATAAAATGCACCAATACTGCGCTAACCCACTGGGATACGGCTTTTCAGACCATACTCAGGGTTTCAGCCTAGCAGAAATCATGCGAGCCCATGGGTGTCAGTATTTCGAAAAGCATGTCAATTTCTTGGGTAGGCGAGATACCCCGGATGCCTGTGTTTCCATAGATGGTAATCAGTTCGGATTGTATGTTAAAGCAATACGTAAGATAGAAGTCGGAAGGCCCAGGCGAGTGAAGGTGAAAGCACGGAAGCTGTGGGGTGACCGGTATGATCCGAAATTGAAACGATACGTGAGACCTAAGAAGTGAATAAGTTCGAACGAGGGAATAAAAAAGATGGGAAACATTACTGGTTGACGCCAGACAACTTGATGGATGACCTTAATAATAAACATCATTTTGACTTTGATGCCTGTCCATACCCGCTGCCTGATGATTTTGATGGGCTTACTTGCGATTGGGGTTTGTCAACATATGTAAACCCACCTTTCGGCTCTATCTTACATGAGGGCAAGAAAAAAGGACCGACAGCCTGGGCTAGAAAATCGATTGCCGAAATGAAAAAGGGCAAGAAAGTGGTGATGGTTTATCCATTGCCCAAATGGGTTTTGATGTTAATCGATTCAGGTGCAAAAGATATCTAATCTCGGTGACGTTCGATGGTGTGCTATTGAGGATGGGTCACCTGGCCGAGGTATCGGTCAACATATAGCTTGTTTTGTTTTGGAACCCAAATAAGTGGTGGTAAGAAGTGAAACTAATCTGTGCAAACTGTAAACAAGAATTCAGAATCGACCTGTATTATTCTCGAAGGACACGTAAGTACTGTTCATCTGCTTGTGGTCAGAAAGCGCGTAGGGAAATGAGGAAAAAGGCTAAGGCAGAGTGCAAATAAAACTCCATTCATTCCAGGAAAAAGCCTTTCTTTCTGAGAAACAGATTGTGATCAATGCTGCAGGGATCCAATCAGGTAAGAGCACAATTGGCGCAGTATTCACTCACCACCTAGCTTCTACCTGTGGCCCAGGTGATAACCTAATCATCGCAGCACCTACCTACAAAATCCTAGCTCAAGCCAGCTTGCCAGCGTTCTTAGGTCTAGCCGAGCACTTTGGCAGTTTTCACAAAGTTGATTCTATTTTCAAGTATAGACATGGACCCACGGTTTATATTAGAAGTTTGTCGGACCCCAATGCAATGGAGGGGGTTACGAACGTGGAAGGGCTATGGCTCGATGAAGGCGGACTAATCTCACGCTATGCGTGGGAAAACTGTTTGGGACGGGCAGCATTTAGGCAAGCTAAGGTCATGGTAACCACCACACCCTACTCCCTCAACTGGCTTTACCAACTCTGGAAGGATTGGAAAGCAGGGGAACGCGACGATGTCGAGTTTCTAACCTACTCAAGTATAGACAATCCCCATTTCCCTCAAGCTGAATTCGAGCGACAAAAGAAAATACTAGATCCGGTCCGCTTCGCCATGAAGTACATGGGTGTTTTTGGCAAAATGGAAGGTCTCGTTTATCCCGATGTGTTTTTCTGTAGGGCAATGCCAATGCCACCTGGAACGCGTTACTTCGCAGGGGTTGATTGGGGCTTTACCAATCCGTTTGCGATCACTGTCAGGGCTGTTACACCCACAGGACAGCATTACCGAGTTGATGAGTTTATGAAGTCAGGTTTAGACCTCGATGATTGCGTCCACGCAGCTAAGGTGAAGCTAGGTCTATATCCGATTGAGGTATTTGTATGCGATCCATCGGCACCGATGCATATTCAGAGATTTAACAAAGAAGGTCTCAAAGCTATCAAAGCCAATAATGACATAACTCATGGTATCGATTTACACCGGACTTTGATGAAGGAAGGTCGGTTTAGTGTGTTTGAGGACTGTGTTTATGCAAAGGACGAATATGAAAGCTACAGGTACCCAGAAAAAAAGGATCTTGGTTTAAATGACGATGAAAAGGAACCAGTGCCAGTAGCGCAAAATGACCATAGTATGGATTGCGATAGATATGTCACAGTATATCTAGAATCAGCCCTAGCACAAAAGCGACCGATCACTACCCATAACCCTGCAGTTATGCCACAAGATGCCTTGAAACGCTTGGAGTGGTTGAAAAAGGGTGGTAGTAGTCGGGCTAAGAGGTATTGAGCTACCGCATTTGCGGTGAATCTGCGGTGAATCTGCGGTGACCTTAATGTGAAGACGAATAATGACTAAACAACCAGCCTGCATAATTGACGTGAATGGTTGCCTTGGGGACACAAAAGCCAGGGAACACTTTATTGCGGATCCGCAAAACAGAGACTGGCCAGGTTTCTTCAATGCAATGATGACTGATAGCCCTGTAGATATGGTCCACAGATTCACCAATGCACTAAATGACTGGCCGTACTACTCCCATTCCTTGCTGATCACAGGTGCACCAGAAATGTATAGACCTCTCATGGTCCAGTGGTTGGATACCTACGAGGTCAAATACAACAAACTCTATATGCGTCCCAATGGTGCCTATATCAAGGGCTACCAATTCAAACGAAAGCTTTATGAAGAAACCATCAAGCATGAATATGACGTAATATTGGCCCTGGATGATAAGCAGGAAGTCGCCGATGTGTGGCGAGAATTCGGCATTCCTTGTTGGCTTGTAGCAGAGTGCCCATATCCCCGTGTTCCAAAGCCTCAATCTGAGGTACCATCAAGAATAACAACTAGAGGACAGAGAAGGTCAACCTACGGTAGGCAACCAAGACCTAGATAAAAAAACCGTTTCCCAGGCAATTCCAGGAAACGGCTAAAGGATTCTAAGGTCGAATCTGAGTCAACTCCATTAAGGTTGCATCGATAGTAACTCATTGGGATATGCATGGCAGCACCAAAAATAGCCTTAGGAACCGCACAATTTGGCCTCAAATATGGTATCGCAGGCTTGCCAAGGGTTTCAAAAGATCAGGTCAGAAAAATCCTATCACTCGCAGCCCTAAACGATATAAAAGTACTCGACACGGCACACCAATACGGTAATGCCCTAGACATTCTAGGCTCGTTATCTAACGTGATCGTCAAAAAGAATTTTCAGATAGTGCTGAAAATCCCAGAAATCCCAGAAAAAGTGAATTTGTGGAATATTCAGGACATTAGGGCCCAGATATTTTCCGATTTTGCACGGTTGAAACTAGACACAATCGATACCCTTATGGTGCATAACCCTGAATGCTTGATGAGGCCGGGATGTGATCTAGTCTATGACATGCTTGTTAACTTCAAATACCTTGGTCTTTGTCAGAAAATCGGAGTTTCGGTTTATGATGTAGGTGATTTTAGAAAAATCATAAGCGATTATGGCTTTGATGTCGTTTCATTCCCTTCTAATGTGATCGACCATAGATTTGTGAACCGTGCGGTTGATCATATGTCAGCGCTTAGAATCGAGATGCATGCTCGTAGTGTCTTTTTGCAGGGGTTACTTCTACTCTCTCAGAATGAGAAGTTACCCAAAAAAGTGACATGGGAATTTTTGCGCGTTACCAGAAGAATTGCGTTACAATTTAAAGGGGACATGTTGAAAGCTTGCTTAGCATTTCTCCGACAGCAATTTCCAATTAACTATGGCGTAATTGGGGTGCATTCTGTAGAACAGCTACAAGAAATCATAACGACATATAATAACATCGATTCGTGGTATAATTTTGATTCTTACTCAATCAATGATCAAAAGATTATTGACCCTAGAAGGTGGTAAACTATGGGTAAAAGTATAGGTGATTTGGAGTACGAGAAGTTTGACGATGATGGGATTGTCAAAATTAAGGAGCAATCTCCGCGACAAATCGAAGATTTGCTGCAAAGGCAAATTGTTTTACTTGACAACATGAATAAACATTTGGAAGTACAAATTCGATATTTACAAGAATTTTTCGTCGGTGGCATCCTTGACGATCATGTCGAACACCGCGATCTTTAATTAAGAAAGGGTAAATCATGGCAATTATCGAATCAGGTGGTATTAATCCGTATAAGCTAGTTGTAAATGCTGAAGG
>CALIMD010000364.1 GCA_938028645.1 uncultured Alphaproteobacteria bacterium | reverse complement strand
CTCGAAATGCCTTCTTTCCAGAGGCCCTTCTTATGCCCTGGGCATCACGTATTGTTGGCCGCACTGTGAAGTGGACTGCAACCAGAAACGAATGTTTCTTAAGTGATTATCAGGGAAGAGACCTTGGCATAGAATCCGAATTAGCATTGGATAAAAATGGTAAATTCTTGGGCCTGAGAGGGACAAACATTTCAAATCTTGGCGCATATGTCGCTTATTTTTGGCCTTTACGAAAAGGCCTGTCGCTTATGCAAAGTGTTTATAATCTACCATCGGTTCATTTTAAGGGGTTCGCTGTCTTTTCTAATACACCACCTACTGCAGTTTACCGAAGTGCTGGGAGGCCCGAAGCAATTTATGCGATTGAAAGATTGATTGATATTGCTGCTACCGAATGTGGGTTTGATCGAACGTACTTGAGACAAATTAATCTTATCAAAAAAGACAGTTTACCCTTTAAAACTGCAGTAGGAGTAACTTACGACAGTGGAGACTACTCAGAAGCGATGGAGATAGCCCTGGAGAAAGTCGATACAGAGGGCTTTAAAGCCCGGAAGCAGGAGTCGAGAAAGCGCGGTCTATGTCGTGGGTGGGCTATCGCAAATTATATAGAAGTAACCAGCGGTATTCCGAGGGAACGAGCGGAATTAAGAGTTTGCAAAGATGGTAAAATAGATTTGGTGGTTGGCACAATGAGCAGCGGCCAGGGACATGAGACTAGTTATGCCCAAGTGGCTAGTGATTGGTTGGGTGTTCCAATTGGCTCTATACGTTTTGTAGCAAATGACACGGATAGAGTTACAGTTGGCGGAGGGTCGCACTCTGGACGTTCCATGCGCCTTGTAAGCATCGCAATAGGGGAAGCAATTTCAGATCTTATAGAAAGAGGTAAATTCATTGTTGCGCATTTACTAGCGTGCGACGCAGCATCGATCAATTATGAGAATGGTTATTTTATTGTTCCAAATAATCGACGTTTAACTCTTTTAGAGGTAGCTGATGCCGCCTTCTCCCTAAATAGTCTTCCCTTAGAATACCAGGGGTATTTTGAGGGTGTTGGTGATATTACTAATAGAACAGGGGGATATCCATATGGAGCCCACGCGTGTGAAGTTGAAGTCGACCCTGAAACGGGAGTTGTAGAGATCGTAAGCTGGTCTGGTGTTGATGATGTTGGGTTGGCTATTAATCCGTTGATTCTACATGGGCAAGCGCATGGTGCAATAACGCAAGGAATAGGGCAGGCACTTTGGGAAAATATAAATTACGACCCTGAAGATGCTCAATTGCGGTCCGGATCTTTCATGGATTATAGTATGCCACGTGCAGTTGATATTCCTTCAATGGAGACAGTAATAACCGAAAACCCTGCGTCATCACATCCCTATGGAATTCGACCAGGTGGGGAAGGAGGTACTACACCTGCGTTAGGCCTTGTCATTAATGCTATCGTACATGCGTTATCGGATTATGGGATCCGGCATATAGAAATGCCGGCAACGCCAGAACGTGTCTGGCGAGCTATTCACAGTAAAACCTCATAGATTGCAATAAGTTCGGTTGAAAAAAAAATGAATAATAATATGATCCAGAATAATAAATAAATATGGGTTGATGATTTGAAGTATTAAATAAGGAGAAAATAATGACTGCAAGTTGCGAGTGGGTTGATGTGGGAAGTGGATTAAAAGCTTATTATGGCAAGCCAGCCGGCGTTGGTCCCCACCCTTGTCTAGTCGTTTATATTGAGGCGTTTGGAGTAAACGAACACTTCAAAAAATTGACACAGCGTTTAGCTGACCAGGGCTTTGCTACGATAACACCGGACATTTATGGAGGTGACACGTACTCATATGATGATTTGGGTAACGCAATCGGAAAATTGAAAACAATGAATGATGATGTTGTTATGAAACAGACAGAACAGTGTCTTGATTGGCTGTCTCATCAATCAGAAGCTGATGAGCAAAGGTCCGGTGTCACAGGATTTTGTATGGGTGGTCGATTTACGTTTCTTGCAAATGCCCAATTAGCTGGAAAATTTAAGGGGGCCTCGTCATTTTATGGAGGCGGGATTGGTCCCATCGAGGATGGAGCAGGGCGTAAAGTCTTGTTAGACCGTGTCGCGGAAATGGGAGCGCCTATCTTATTTTGGTATGGGTCTGATGATGAGTCCATTCAGCCGGATGAACTCGGTCGTATTGCACAGACAATGGCGGAGCATAAAAAACAATACACCATGACGTGCTTCCCTAATGTTGGGCATGGGTTTTTCTGTGAAGATCGTGGTAGTTACGATGAAAATGCAGCTGAAGAAGCATTTGAAAAAACAATAGCCTTCTTTAGAAAACAGCTTGCCTGAAGGTGTTTTAATTCGAGGCGTCTTTAGAATAATATTTTGCTAAGTAGCCTCTGTTGCATGTTGTTCTCTAAGTTCTCTTTTTAAAAGCTTTCCACTGGGGTTTTTCGGAAGATATTTTTGGAAAATAACCTTGGTGGGGGCTTTGAAGCTTGCTAAATGTACTTTGCAATGATCAATAATAGATGCCTCTGTTTTTTCTGTTCCTTCCTTTAAAACAATTACGGCAGTAACAGTCTCGATCCATCGGGGATGAGGCAACCCAATAACAGCAACTTCCGATATCTCTGGTAGGAGATAGATACATTCCTCTACTTCTCGACTGGCAACATTTTCTCCCCCTGTGTTTATCATATCTTTTTTTCTATCGACGACGGTAATGTGTCCTTCTTCATCGATCGTTGCTAAATCACCACTATGAAACCATCCACCCTCAAAGGCGATTTCGGTCCTATCCGGGTCGTTATAGTATCCAGAAAGTAGTTGTGGCGAGCGATGTACGATCTCCCCAACTTCTCCCAGTTT
>CALIMD010000363.1 GCA_938028645.1 uncultured Alphaproteobacteria bacterium | reverse complement strand
CTGATAAGACTTTGTTATCTTGCGCTTCAATAAGGATAATCCATTCAGGTGTTTCATTCTCGGGAATTTCCATGCCCTGAGCCCTTCGCCCCTCGTTGACAACAGATAAATTATTCTCAACCAAAACAGCACCAATTATTCCAGGTGTCGAAACAATATTTGGTAAAAGATTATCTCCCAAGTTATCTCTAAGTTTTGGCATAATTTCTATTCTGGGAAAAAATCGAGCTGCCAAACAGGCGCCTCCAAAACCATGCGATAAATCGATAGTAACGCTAGCAGTGATACGATCAAATTTCGTGAAGGTAGACATGACCTTCTTGGACCAGTCAGACTGATCTTTTAATAATTCCATATATTCAGGATCGGCGAGGTCCTCGACCTTGTCAGTCTCATAAGTCGCAAAATATTTTATATCCGCGTTGCTATTTGCGTCAACATAACGCCGCGCCCTATGAAAACCAGGCATCCAAACCCGCTCGTCTATATGCTCTCGATTATACCATTCATTGAAATCCTCCTCTACCTCAGGTGGGGTCTCACTAAAAGTAATCAGCATTCCTTTACCATAAAGCGACATAAATTTTCTCCACTTATTTCAAGACTAGAGCATCGATAAATGTTTTGAGAGACATCCCGATCTCACCTCAGGCATTTGAGGCTATATTATTTATATTTGACAAAATGCCATCGTTATAGACAGACGAGCCATCTCCGATACATGCTGACATACCACTAACGGTACCGGCAATAATTCCTCTATCATTTAGTGGCTGTAATCTGGTCAACCCGGCATCTGCTTTGCCTCGGCCCGCGTCATGGAAGAAAGCTGCAAATGCTTTACATCTCAGCGCACTTTCGGGATCTGGGGCGGGAATTCCACCGTGGCTCCCTGTTACAACGATAGAGCCTTTATCTTTTTCTTTTACAAGAGAGGCAGAATCCATAAGAACCACTCGCCTTTTACCTAGATCAACGGCAAGTTCTGTTCGAGCCTCAGAATACTCAGACATACGTCGTTTGATTATCCTCGCCTTGCATAATTTATAAGCCGCCTCGAGAGCGGTCATCCCTACTGTGACGCCTAAATTCTTGGCCTCTAAATTGATAAAAGAGATAATACCATCGTTAACATGACTTTCTGCATTTCCAATGCAACATGACAAAGTGTCAATCGCTGCATATGGAATCCCCAGCTCTTGGCAATAATCACCACCGGCTACGCCAGAATTATTTTTTGCAAAACCTGCATCGTTCAGGATAACACCGCGGACGTCCTCTCTTACCGCTAAGTATGTTGCGTATATCCCGCCGTGTGATCCCCCTATTATAACTCTGTTCGCACATTCAGGGCCTATTTTGGTAACAGAATTCGCAACAACAATTTTATCATCGATTATTCGGTTCTGCATTTAACTACATCCTGAGAATCAAACTAAAATTAAATCCTTGTCAGTTTCCGTTATCCATCATGGTGGTAGCTACATCAACGATGTTATTAGCGGTTACTCTTATCATATCTTCTAAGGGTGGCGCATACGAAATGGGTACACGTGGTGCTGCACAACGACGAACCGGGTGTTTCAAGGCTTTAAACATATGCTCTGAAACAGTCGCCGCAATCTCCGCTCCAAAACCTCCTACAGCAACACTTTCATGAGTTATTAGTAACCTTCCTGTTTTTTCTACAGAAGAAAAAACGGCCTCTTTATCCCAAGGCCACAAGGTTCTCAAATCAATAACCTCGGCTGAAATTCCATTTTTCTCCAAATTTTCTGCTGCCTCGGACGCGACGTGCAGTTGTGCTGACCAAGAAACAATTGAGATATCAGCACCCTCCCGCTCAATTCTGGCTTTTCCAAATGGCAACAAAACATCCTCATCTGGCACCTCGCCTTCTACACCCCAAATATTTTTATGTTCAAGGTATACGACCGGGTCATCACACCGTATCGCTGATTTCAATAAACCTTTATTATCGGCCGGCGTTGAAGGTACAACAACTACGAGACCAGGAATATGCGTATACCAGCTTTCCAATGACTGACTATGCTGTGCTGCCGAAGACCTCCATATACCCATAGGCTCTCTTATAACCATCGGTACATTGGTCTGCCCTCCTAACATATAGCGTGCTTTTGCCGCTTGATTGACAAGTTCATCCACGGCACAAAGTGCAAAGTCAGCGAAGCGCATCTCAACCACCGGGCGCGTGCCGGCCATTGCAGCGCCGACACTCGCGCCCATTATGGCAGCCTCGGAGATCGGTGCATCAGAAATCCGATCCGAGCCAAATTCTTCAACAAGACCTTTATATTGCCCAAAGACACCCCCTCTTCCCAAGTCCTCTCCAACTGCCCACACCAAAGGGTCTCTTCGCATCTCTTCTGCTAGTGCCGCCTTCGCTGCATCGGCGTAAGTCATAACCGTCATTAGAAGGCCTCCTCTCTGGGATCGCCGCTATCCTGAACGTCCTCATATGCAAGTTGTAATTCTGGCCATGGCGCTTGTTTTGCCCGATTATAGATCTCTCGCATTTCACTAAGAGCGTCCGTCCAGTGTTCCTTTAAATCCTCATCCAGGACTCCCGCATTTTTGAGTAAGTCTCTGCACTTGGGGATAGGATCATTTTTCCAAGCTTCATCAACATCTTCTTGCTCTCTATACAGAGCAGGATCTGATGCTGTATGTCCATGTAATCGGTAAGTGTTACAAAGAATAAAGCGAGGTCCACCACCAGACCTAATTTCTTTAATATTTTGTCTAACACATTCATCGACTTCTACTATGTCGTTACCATCGACTTCTTCGGCTGGGATCCCTAGTGATTCCGCTCGCTGTTTACCACCCGCCCCAGAGGTCATAGATTCTGTCGCCGTTGTGGAGGCAAAACCATTTTTTTCGCATACAAAAAGCACTGGCAGCTTGAAAACACCAGCCCAATTCAACCCTTCCAAAAATGGTCCTCTATTGATTGCTCCATCTCCGAATATGCAACATGATATATTATTCCCACCTTTTAATTTGATAGCATGGCCTGCCCCAGCGGCTATATTGATATTAGCTGAAACTACGCCGTTGGCACCAAGCATGCCTACACTAAAATCAGCGATATGCATTGAACCGCCTTTTCCTTGACATATACCGCCTTTCCTACCAAGTAACTCAAGCATCATCGATTGAGGATCTGCGCCTTTTGCCAGCGTATGCCCATGCCCTCTATGCGTACTTAATAAAAAGTCATCTTTTTCTAGGTTTTGACAGACGCCTGAGGCTATGGCTTCCTGTCCTATTGATAAATGAATAGCACCTAAAACCAAACCATCATCATTTGCTGAAGCAGCAGTTTCTTCAAACGCCCGTATTCTATTCATCATTTTATGATGGTTAAAATATCGCTCAATATCTAAATTCACAGGAATACTTGAAGACAAAAAAACCTCCTTCTCTATCACACCATACCCAACACCATTGGTCCCCCTATTAAGCATGAGTAAAGGGTTAATCTCAAACAAATTTATTGGACAGAATTACAACAACCACTTATTAAACGTTATATCAAATTTTACGATGTGCAAATGGTGATGATGTTAAAACAAAAAAGCTTAATTACTCTCATAATAGGAATGGCTCTAGTCGTCGTCATCTCCAATATTGCAGTAAGTTATCCAATAAATGACTGGTTGACCTGGG
>CALIMD010000362.1 GCA_938028645.1 uncultured Alphaproteobacteria bacterium | reverse complement strand
TTCTTCAAGAGAACTATTGGCAGCTAACAATTGGTCTTGAACTGGGGTATCGATCCCATAAAAATCTGGATGTCTTATTGGGGGCGCAGCAATCCTCATATGAACTTCGGTTGCTCCTGCTTCTCGCATCATCTGCACGATCTTTATCGAAGTGGTTCCTCGCACTATAGAGTCATCTATTAAAATCACCCGTTTCTTATTAACTAGAATTCTATTGGCATTATGCTTTAGCTTCACTGAAAATGCCCGAATGGTTTGTGTGGGTTCTATAAATGTTCGGCCTACATAATGATTCCGAATGATGCCGAGTTCAAATGGTGTATTGGATGCCTCTGCATAACCAATGGCAGCGGGCACACCGCTATCGGGCACAGGGATGACTAAATCTGCTTCAATATGCGACTCATTTGCCAATTGGCGTCCAAAGGATTTACGGCATTCATATACGCTGAGCCCACCCGCTACACTATCTGGTCTTGCAAAATAGATATATTCAAAAATACACGGACGCGCCTTAACGGGGGGGAATGGTTTGATGCTCTCAATACCATTCTGTGTGATAACAACAATCTCTCCATTTTCTACTTCTCTAACAAATTTTGCGTCGATTATATCAAGGGCGCAGGTCTCTGAGGCCAGTATATATTTGCCATTTAATTGGCCTATAACAAGTGGCCTGATACCCAATGGATCTCTAACGCCAATAAGCTTTTTATTTGTCATAATAACCAACGAATAAGCACCCTCTATTTGGAAGAGTGCATCTATCAGTCTAGATAAGGTGTTGCCACGTTTTGATCTAGCAACCAGTTGCAGAATGGTTTCGGTATCCCCGGTTGATTGAAATATTGCTCCTTGCTTAACCAGCTCGTTTCGCAGTGTTAAAGCGTTTGTTAAGTTTCCATTATGCGCAACGGCAAACCCACCGCCAGTGAGATCCGCGAAAAGTGGTTGAACATTTCGCAGGATCGTTCCCCCTGTTGTCGAATAACGAACATGGCCCACAGCGGCGTCGCCTGGGAGGCCATCAATAACGTTCGATTTTGTGAAATGTTCGCTGACCAACCCCATGCGCCTCTCCGCGTGGAATTGTTTCTGATCGTAACTTACAATTCCTGCCGCTTCTTGGCCACGGTGTTGTAAAGCGTGAAGTCCTAGCGCTACAAGTGCTGAGGCGTCTGGGTGTCCATACACACCAAAAATGCCACATTCTTCTCGGAGGGTATCACCATCCCATATATCAGCGCTCATTCACGTCTTCTTTATTTCTGATGGAGACCAAGCTACGCGGTACTAATACTTTATATAACGAGTATGATTGACTGTCTTGTTTTTTGTTTTCGTATGCGACTTTTCTTTGTTTTCGTTGATTTACGATGTTCGAAGGACTACTTGTCATTCATTACAAGCCGAATTTTTAAACAGAATCGGGCATGGTGGTTTATTTCATCAAATAAAAACTGTTGCTTTATGTTTTAAAAGCCTACCCCGCTTCAATAGGGTTCAGTTATAACTTTCGCTTCCAAAAGATTATTTATCTCGTTTTCTGAGTAACCAGCCTCAATTAGAATTTCTCGGCTATGCTGCCCGAGCTGGGGTTGCATTTTGCGTATGGTTGATGGGTTTTGTTTGAAGCGAATTGGAGGATCCGTCATTCTAATTGGTCCTTCGCTCGGATGTTCCTCTAATCTCCAAAACCCTGTGGCCTTGAGTTGTTCGTCGTCTAATAAGTCTTCTAGGGAATTAACCGCAGTCACTGGGATAGCCGCTTCATTTAGTGCCACCTTCCATTCTGCCGTAGTCCGTGTAGCAATAATTTCGCCTAACCAATCATATACCTCTTGCGCATTATCTACTCGAGCGGACTGGCTAGAGAATCTTGGGTCATCCTTTAATCCGGGTTGGCCTGCAATTTCAAACATACGTCGCCAATTCTCATCGCTATATGGAAGTACTGCTAGAAAACCATCCTTAGTTGCGTATGGACGTCTTCCGGTATTGAGTAGTCGAGCGTACCCCATTTGGCCTTCACGCGGCTCAAACGCAGCGCCATATAAATGTTCTATCATTACATTATCTACAAGGCTTTCGAACATTGGGACCTCGATAGATTGTCCTTTTCCATTTCGCTCTCTACACACGAGTGCGGCTAAAACTGCCGCTAGCAAGTTGTACGATGTCGTCTTATCTGCAACGATTGTCGGCACAAAGCGAGGTTGATCGGAAACCACTTGTTGCAGAGAAGCAATGCCAGATGCAGCTTGGATTATATCATCGTAGGCTGGGTCGTTGGCCCTTGGCCCATCTGCCCTGAACCCGTAGGCCGCACAATAAACTAATTTAGGGTTATTTGCAGTAAATCGTTCAAAACTCAGTTCTAGTTTTTTAGCAACCTTTGGTCGCATGTTGTGCATAAAAACATCCGCGGTATCAACTATCTTTAAAAGCGCGTCTTTCCCTTCCCTGGTGCGGAGATCGAGCACAATGCTCCTCTTATTTCGATTGGTTGATAAAAAAACAGCACCCATTCCTGGGTTTTTTCTGGGACCCATATTGCGCGTAACATCCCCTTGAGGGGTTTCGATTTTTATAACATCTGCCCCCATATCTCCAAGTGTTTGAGAGGCCCAGGGGCCTAGTATCACAGTCGTTAAGTCGACAATTCGTATTCCGTCTAATGTGCCGGGCATAGTACGTTCCGTTACTTTTAAATGATTGAGCTCTTCAACGTTAGTTGTTATTCAATAAAGAACTCTAAAAAGTTTATTTCTCGAGTTCTAGTAAGAAATTCATGTTAGCTCATTTATGATGCAAAAATTGTTATGTAATTGGGTGACTAATGTGCTTGATGAAGCGATTTAAATAGGTTTGGGATCTGTTATTTTTTTGCTTTATGTTATAGGTTTTTCATGCAGAAGAAAAAGGGCATCGTTCCTAATCGCCTGAATATGTTTCACGATTAATTTTATCGT